>JAIRZF010000320.1 GCA_031267385.1 Dysgonamonadaceae bacterium
CGTCAAAGGCGTCTATCCCTCGCAGGATGATGTGACTGTGATCGACCTGACAGGATATGCCAAAGGCGCCTACCTGCTGCAGTATGATGGGAAGACGGTCAAGGTGGTGAGGAAGTAAGCGCTCTAATTCTTCGATTTTTTTAACACGGAGTGACACGGAGTTTATTTCACAGAGTGACACGGAGTTTTAAACTCAGTGTACTCCGTGAAATAAACTCCGTGTTAAAATGTGGCGGCAGGGGCGGGGCAAATGGTAGGGCATCCATATCAATAGAAATTGCGGAATCAACCTCCGGATTTCTTCCCGAATATCCCAAACACCGCAGATCCTGATCCGGACATAGACGCATAAACTGCCCCATCGTCATACATTTTCTTTTTTACAGCTTCTATTTCGGGATATTTTTCGAATACGCTTGCCTCAAAATCATTTACCAAACGATCTTTCCAGGTTTCAACCGGATCGGACAGTATCTCTCTGATTGGGATTATTGGTTTTCGTGTGCGTACATGGGCGTAGGCTTCTTGTGTAGATACGCAGGTATCCGGTTTGTTTACAACGATATGATAATCCTCCAGCGAAACGGTCATTGGAGAAAAGACGTTCCCGATTCCTTCCGCAAAGACGGGCTTGTTTTCGATGAAAAACGGACAGTCCGCTCCAAGTTGAGCCGCAAGATCTTCCATTTCTTTATTGTTGAGGCCTGATTCTGCAAAATCATTCAGGAGTTTTATCATAAAGGCAGCGTCAGCCGAACCTCCACCCAAGCCGGCGCCCGAAGGAATGTTTTTCCTCAGGTAGATGTCTATTTCGGGGATACTGAACTTGCTTTTGAATAAATGGTATGCTTTGATTACCAGGTTGTTATCCGGCTTTCCATCGACAGGGATGCCGGACTGGACAAAAATTCCTTTAGAACCTTTGGCCGGTACAATTTCAAGCGAATCTTTCAACGCGATAGGGTAGAACACAGTTTCGATGTTATGATAACCGTCCTCACGTTTGGAAACGATGTTCAATCCCAAATTTATTTTTACATTCGGAAAACAGATCATACCTTATTATTATAGTTATAGTTTCTTTTTTCATCTCTTTCCATATCAGCGCGAGACTTACTGACGGTTACCAGGTATACTCCGAAAAATACCATCAGGGCAGCTCCGATTTTTTCCCATTCAAATGTGTCCTGACCGATAGCAACTGCTATAAATGTAGCCACAATGGGTTGCAGGTAGTTGTACATACTTATCGTAGTCGGGCGTATCTTCTTCAATGCCATCGGGATCAGCAGGTAGGCGACGAAAGTTGCAAAGAATAAAACGTATCCGAGCATCAATAAACCGTGATGATGTTCTATTCCTCCCGAAAGCACCGGAGATTTTTCCAGATGATGATAATCGAACGGGATCAGTACAACAGTCGAAAATAAGAACATCCATTTCATGATCGTAACAGCGCTATATTTTAATGTAAGCGGCTTTGCAATAACCAAATACAATGCATATGAAAATCCGCTGGCAATCACCATCAAATTACCATTCAGAGAGCCTGACTTGTTGATGTCTTCATGGTGTCCGGTGAGAATCAGTAAAATAGCCCCGGCAGCTCCAATGATTACACCTCCCGTTTTTTTTAGCGTAATGGGTTCTTTCAGGAGAAAAAAGGCAAATACCATAACGAACATGGGAGTGCAGGTCGTCAGAATGGAAGCATCCACAGGAGAGGTCATATCGAGTCCTTCAATAAACAGCGCCTGATTGATTGCAATTCCTAACATTCCGCAAAGAAAAAGCATACCCAGGTCTTTCCTGTTTACTTTTTCTTTTTTTACAAATAAGGAAGTAATCCAAAATGCAATACAAGCAAATAACACACGTGCTAAAGTCAGCCCTTCAGGAGAAATCTCGTCGTGAAGCAGAGATTTCGATACGATCATATTGACGGCAAACAGGATATTGACAAATACAATGATCAAATGCCCCTGTAATTTCGGTTTATTCATTGTTTATATCAAATAAATTTTTTACAAAGGTAATGCTTATAATCAAGATTTATTTATCTTTGCAGAAAATTAGAGATTTCTAACATTTTGATAATATTTTCGGGTTAATTTAGTTGTTATGCTGGATCATGATGCCTCGGTTTTGTTAATTTATACCGGCGGAACTATCGGAATGATAGAAAATGCTGAGACTGGAGTTTTGGAATCGGTTGATTTTAATCATTTAAAAGAACATGTTCCTGAATTGAAGCGTTTCAAGTTTTCTATTGATACGATTCAGTTCAATCCGCCGATAGATTCTTCGGATATGGATCCTGAGCGTTGGTGTACATTGGTGCGTATTATAGAAGACAATTATAACAATTATGACGGGTTTGTAATTCTTCATGGGACAGATACAATGGCTTATTCGGCTTCGGTATTGAGTTTTATGCTTGAAAATCCGGATAAACCGGTTATCCTTACCGGTTCACAGTTACCGATCGGAAAGATCCGTACAGATGGAAAGGAAAACCTGATTACAGCTCTGGAAATAGCCGTTGACAAAGACTCTGAAGGCAATGCAATGGTACCGGAAGTGTGTGTTTTTTTTCAAAACTATCTGATGAGGGGTAATCGTACCACGAAAATCAATGCGGAGAATTTCAAAGCATTCAATTCGTACAATTATCCGGTGTTGGCCGTAGCGGGTACACAAATACGTTATGAGCGCCATTTGATCCGAAAACCATCACCCGGAGGGACGCCGCGTTTTCATTACTGGTTGGATTCCAATGTGATGATCCTGAAAATATTTCCGGGAATGTCTATTGATATTGTACAGGCGATATTTAATAATCCTCAACTCAAGGGAGTGGTGCTGGAAACTTATGGAGCCGGTAATGCCCCGGAGAGGAAGGAATTTTTGGATGTGCTGACCCGGGCGGTGGCGCGTGGGGTTGTCATTCTGAATGTGAGTCAGTGTGTTTCCGGGTCGGTGGAGATGACACGTTACAGGTCGGGGAAAATACTGGAGGATGCAGGCGTATTTTCCGGATACGATATGACAACAGAAGCTGCAGTTACCAAGCTGATGTTTTTATTCGGACATGGAATGGATTTGGAGCAGGTGAAACAGCAAATTTTCCAATCGTTGGCGGGAGAAATTACTATTCCCGGATGATTTGGTCTGTCAAAGCTGTTATTTAACATATATTTTAATATATTAATTTTTGTTTTATTCGAACTAAAACATCTAACTTTGTATAGGATTTGAAGCCGTTTTGGCTATGGATTCATAACAAAACTTTCATTGAAATTACTTTAAAAGAATGAACTATGAGTAGGGAAATTAAATTCAGTCTGGTTTACCGTGATATGTGGCTATCGTCCGGTAAATATCAGCCGAGTGTAGATCAATTGTAGCGAATTGCGCCGGTTATTGTCGATATGGGATGCTTTGCAAGGGTGGAAACCAATGGCGGCGCCTTTGAACAGGTTAATTTGCTCTATGGAGAAAATCCGAATTTATCTGTGAGGGAATTTACGGCTCCGTTTAACAGGGCCGGCATTAAAACTCATATGTTGGACCGTGGGTTGAACGGACTTCGTATGTTTCCTGTTCCGGCAGATGTTCGTAAGTTAATGTATAGCGTCAAGCGGGCGCAAGGGGTCGATATCACGCGTATTTTTTGCGGATTGAATGATCCCCGTAATATTATTCCTTCAATACAATACGCCAAAGAAGGCGGAATGATCCCTCAGGCTGCTCTTTGCATCACATATTCACCATTACACACGGTAGAATATTATGTGAATCTGGCGGAACAATTGATTGAAGCCGGAGCCGAAGAAATATGTCTCAAAGATATGGCTGGAATTGGGCGTCCATGCAGTATCGGACAAATAATAAAAGGAATTAAGTCCCGTCACCCGGAGATTCTTGTACAGTACCATGGACATACCGGACCCGGATTTTCGGTAGCCTCAATGATGGAAGCCGCTAAAAATGGAGTCGACATTCTTGATGTGGCGATGGAACCCCTTTCCTGGGGTATGGTTCATCCTGATGTGATCACCATTCAGGCCATGTTGAAAGATGCAGGTTATACCGTTCCTGAGATCAACATGGAAGCATATATGGAAGCTCGTCGTCTGACGCAAGAATTTGTTGATGATTTCCTGGGCTTTTTTATTGATCCGAGTAATAAGATCATGACTTCTCTGCTTGTGGGTTGCGGGCTCCCGGGTGGGATGATGGGATCCATGATGGCTGACCTGAAAGGGATGCACAATGCGATTAATCTGGCTCTTCGTCAGCAGGGAAAGAAGGAAGTCACGTTGAATAATCTGGTAGTTCAATTGTTCAAAGAAGTGGAAGATGTGTGGCCAATGTTAGGTTATCCTCCTTTGGTGACGCCATTCAGCCAGTATGTGAAGAATATTGCTTTGATGAATATTTTTGCTGCGGCCAAGAATGAGCCGCGTTTCTCCATGATAGACAAAGACAGCTGGAATATGATTTTGGGTAAAACAGGTAAATTACCCGGGCCATTGGCTCCGGAAATCATCGAGTTGGCAAAAGAAAACGGGTATGAATTTTATGAAGGAGATCCTCAGGAGGCATTCCCGGATGAACTGGAAAAATACAAGGCCGAAATGAAAGAATCAGGTTGGGAAGAAGGGCCGGATCAAGAGGAATTGTTTGAATTTGCAATGCACGATCGCCAATACCGGGATTTGAAATCCGGGGCTGCAAAAAAACGTTTTAACCAGGAATTGGAACAAGCGAAAGAAAAAGCAGGCACTCCGATCATCGTAAAACGTCCGGTAATGGAAATTCCGATGTTCAATTTCGAGGAAATAACGGCAAATTATCCGAATGCCAAACCGGTGCATGCTCCCTGTAAAGGTCAGGTACTTTGGCAATATGATATGATGGATGCTTCTACCGCTCCATTTGAAGGGGCTACGATCCACGAAAAAGATAATTTATGCTATATCCAGAATTATTACGGCATTGAACCCGTAAGTGTCGGATACGGAGGCACCGTTGTCGGCACCTATGTCAAACAGGGCGACCATGTCCAGAAAGGGCAGATATTGGCGTTTATTAATTGAACTTCAATTCCAGAATCTGGTTCTTATTAACACGAAGTACACGGAGTTATTTTCACGGAAAACACGGAGTTCTTTTAAAACGGAATCCATGGAGTTAATGCATGTTCAAGTCAATGGTCTGAGTTTAAATGACTCCATATTAAAAATTCAGGGTACTCCGTGAAAATAACTCCGTGTTAAACTCTGTGTCAGAAAAGACTTTGCGTTGAAAATGTTTTATAATACTTTAACAATTGAATATTAAACTTTTGTGTTAAAAATTACTCAAAAATGCGTATCATTGCACTGAAATAAAATTGAAATTTTCTAATGAAACGTAGAGATTTTTTTAAAACAGGGGCAGCTGTAACCCTTGCTGCCGGATTAAATTTTGACAAGCTGAATGCCGCCCTCAAGTCTAATAACATGATTGTAGAAGCTGCCCCGGATATGGTTGCAGTGATGGGCGGAGAACCTGCTGCGATGTTGGACAAAGCGTTGGAAGCCCTTGGCGGAATTTCCAAGTATGTAAAGAAAGGACAGTCTGTAGTAATTAAGCCGAATATTGGTTGGGATAAGAAACCTGATTTTGCTGCAAATACAAATCCTGAATTGATTACTGCGTTGGTTAAAAAATGTAAAGAAGCCGGCGCTAAGAAAATTACGGTATTTGATCATACTTGTGATAATTGGCAGAAATGTTATCAAAGTAGCGGTATTGAACAGGCTGCAAAAACTGCAGGAGCAGTGGTTGCTCCTGGAAATGATGAAGTTTATTACAAAACGATCCCTATCCCGAAAGGCGTAAAATTAAAGTCAGCCAAAGTTCACCAGGCTCTGATAGAAGCGGATGTCTGGTTCAACGTGCCTGTCCTTAAAAATCACGGAGGAGCCAGGATGTCTATTTCCATGAAAAATTATATGGGAATTGTCTGGGATCGTGGATTTTTTCATGACAATGACTTGCAACAATGTATCGCAGATATTTGTACGTGGGAAAAGAAGCCGGTTCTCAATATCGTCGACGCTTATCGTTGTATGCGTAAAAACGGGCCTCAAGGGCGTTCCGTATCAGATACTTCCGTATTAAAATCCCTCATTGTTTCTCCGGATATTGTTGCTGCCGATGTTGCTGCAATTAAATTATTCGATCAGGTAGAAAAAATGGAAGTATCATCAGTGGGACATATTGCTAATGGTGAAAAACTGAAATTAGGTACACAGAATATTGATAAACTCAATATCAAACGGATTAAAATCTAATGTAATTGAGAATAAGGAATTGAGAATGAGTTTATCCCTCTATTCTCAGTTCTTTATTCCCAATTTAAATGGCTTACGTATGAAATTTTCTTTTCTTAAAAGATTACGGGTATTTTTTGCCTTATTGTTATTTCTGCCTGTTTTACTCTTTTTCTGCGATTTTTTGAATATTTTGCCTAAGCAGTTTCATTTTTTAATGCAGATTCAAGTTGTTCCCGCAATTTTGGCGGGCAGTATTGGCATCTTACTGTTTTTAGCGGTATTAACCCTGTTGTTCGGACGGATTTATTGTTCGACAATTTGTCCGCTGGGTGTTTTTCAGGACATCGTATCCCGTTTCAGTGGACGAGGTCGGAAAAAGAAGAAAAAGGGAAGTAAAAAACAGTGGTTTAAATATTCCAAACCCCGGAATTATCTGCGTTACGGATTGTTGGCGGTCTGTGTTGTATTTCTTGTATTCGGAATTGTTACACCCCTTTTACTTTTGGATCCATACAGTAACTTTGGCCGGATTGCAAACAATCTGTTCCGTCCGTTAGGGATGGAGATCAACAATATAGTAGCTGCTATTGCTTTGAAATCCGGTAATTTCAGTTTTTATCATGTCTCTGTCGAAACGGTAACCGCAATTTCGTTGATTGCAGCCATTGTGGTCTTGCTTGTTGTCGGCATTATGTCGTTTATGCGCGGACGACTGTTTTGCAATACAATCTGTCCTGTAGGTTCATTGTTGGGATTGGTTTCCCGTTTTTCATTATTCAAAGTTGTAATGGATGAAAGCAAATGTACCAAATGTACACTGTGTGAACGCGCATGTAAGTCCCAATGTATTGACAGTAAAAATATAAAGATAGATTCCAGCCGTTGCGTTTCTTGTTGCAATTGTTTGTCCCGCTGTAAATCTGATGCCATCGGATACCGGTTTTCCCTGAAAACTAAAAAACAAAGTTCAGCGCTTGCAAATGAAGTCCAAGTCTCCGATTCCCTGGTTCAAAACGAGAAACGTGAGGGTAGGAGAGCTTTTATGGCAACCGGAACGGCAGTTGTGGCCACCATTCCGTTCATTCCGGCTTGGGCAGATGCAACAGAAGTCGACGAATCAAAACTTCGCCCGATTACCCCTCCCGGATCTAAAAGTTTACAGCATTTCAAAGAAAAATGTACCGCATGTCATTTGTGCGTTACTCATTGTCCGCAACAAATATTAAAGCCTGCCGGATTTAATTTCGGACTTGGTTATCTGCTAAAACCTCACATGGTTTATAAAAAAGCTTATTGTAATTTTGAATGTGATATCTGCTCTAAGATTTGTCCGAATGGAGCTATTTTGCCTGCCGGAGAAAGCAAAAAAACGATTCAGATAGGTATTGCAACGTTCACTCAGGAGCGGTGTGTCGTTTTTACAGACGGAACCGATTGTGGAGCCTGTTCAGAGCATTGTCCGACCCAGGCGGTGAAGATGTTGCCTTATAAAGATACTTTACGTTTGCCTCATGTAACGCCTGACCTGTGTGTCGGTTGCGGAGGTTGTGAGTATATTTGTCCCGTTCGTCCTTTCAGGGCAATAAATGTCATTGCGAATGATGTTCACCAGGTTTCCAGAAAACCGGAAGAAGAAGAAATGGAACATATTGAAGTGGATGATTTTGGATTTTAGAAAAATAAATGTAACTTTGCCGTGGGCGCGCACGGTGTGCGTCTGAAATATTGTTATAACTTATCTTTTATGGAAAATATGTTTGATATTAAAGGGCGTGTTGCGGTAGTTACCGGAGCAGGCGGTGTGCTTGGCGGCAGTGTAGCGAAAAGTCTGGTTAAAGCCGGCGCTAAGATTGTAGTTCTGGATATCCGTCAGGAAAATCTGGATGCCAGAGTAAAAGAACTGCAAAAAATGGGAGGCGAAGCTTTTGGTTTGATTTGCAATGTGTTGGATATGGATAGCCTGAATTCTACAGCAAAACAAGTTGTTGAAAAATGGGAACGTGTTGATATGCTGATCAATTGTGCCGGAGGTAATATTCCCGGAGCAACGTTAACACCTGATCAAACTATTTTTGATATGAAAGTCGAAGATTGGGAAAAAGTTACCAATCTGAACCTGAACGGAACGGTTTATCCATGCTGGGCTTTTGGAAAAGTGATGGCGGAACAGGGTAAAGGTTCTATTATAACAATATCTTCTATGACTACATATTCGGCAATTACCCGGGTTCCGGGATATTCTGTCGCCAAGTCGGGAATTAATATTTTCACACAATGGATGGCTACTGAACTTGCGCAAAAATTCGGCGAAGGGATTCGCATCAATGCAATTGCTCCGGGATTCTTTATCGGAGATCAGAACCGTGCATTACTTGTCAATCCAGACGGATCGTTGACGGATCGCAGTCAAAGAATTTTATATAAAACTCCAATGTGTCGTTTTGGCGACATCTCCGAATTGAACGGAGCGGTGCAGTTCCTTTGTTCTGATGCTGCAAGTTTCATTACCGGAGCTGTTTTACCTATCGACGGGGGATTCAGTGCTTTCAGCGGAGTTTGATTCAATAGAATTTATGAAGTTTGAAGAACTGAAAACTTTTTACAATCAGCGTGTCGGTAGCAATCAAAAAGAATTAACAAAGCTTAAAAAACACATTTATCTTCTTGGTACTGCACGCCTGATTGTTGTATTGATAGCCATAGCCTTGCTGTTTCTGTTTTGGGAAAATATTAATTTCCCGATCTACGTTGCATTATTACTTTGCTTCTTTGCTTTTCTGAGGATGGTACTCCGGAATAAGAAACTGAATGAAAAGAAAGATTACCTCAAAACCGCTCTCTCTTCCGATCGCGATGAACTGAGAGCGATTGATTACGATTTCAGCGCTTATGACGGAGCCCCGGAGCGCATTTCTTCTACTCATCCTTTTAGTCTTGATCTGGATTTGTTCGGTACACGATCATTTTTTCAATCGTTGAATAGAACAGTTACTCCAAAGGGAAAAGAGGTACTGATTGAATGGATTGAAAATCCTTTGCCGGAAAAAAATCAGATCCTCAGCCGTCAGGAAACGATAAAAGAGTTATCTCTTCATCCGTCTTTGATACATCATTTTGAAGTAACCGGACGACTTACTCCGGGTACTCCCAGGGATACCGGGGGTCTGAACTGTTTTGTGGAGCGGCCATCTCAATTCAATAATAAACGTTATTGGCATGTTTTGAGTTATCTGTTCCCCATTTTGTGGATCATTGTAACTATTCTTGCCGGTATCGGTGTCATTCCTTTTTCAGTTCTGACCTTATTCTATATTCTTACATTCGGGATCAGTGAAAGTTGTTTCAAGAAAGTGAATGATCTTCAGGAACAGATAGGTAAAAAGATGAAGATTTTGGGAAATTATTCCGATCTGATTAAAATCATTGAATCATGTGATTTGAGATCGAAAGAAGCCGGTAAAATTAAGCGTTCTTTCCTGAACGACGGATTTTCTGTTTCAGACGAGATACGGCGTTTAGCCCGACTTTCAGGAGAACTGGAACAACGGGCTAATATGTTGGTTCATTTGGTTTTAAATCCTGTTTTGTTGTGGGATGTAAGAAAAGCCATTGCAATTGAAAAATGGAAAGATAAGAATAAAACCGGTCTTCAGTTGTGGTTGTTGAAATTAGGTGAGTTTGATGCTTATTGTTCATGGAGTAAATTTGCATTTAATCATCCGGATTATGTTTATCCGGAAATATCCGACAGTTATTTTGAAATGGAGGGAAAAGAGTTGGGTCATCCGTTATTGCATCGTCAAGTTTGTGTGAAAAATAGCATAGATCTTTCATCATCACCTCAATTTATGGTTGTGACGGGGGCAAACATGGCGGGAAAAAGTACTTATTTACGGACTGTCGGCATCAATTATCTATTGGCTTGTATCGGAGCGCCTGTTTTTTCATCTTTTTTACGGGTTTATCCCGCATATCTTTACACCAGTTTGCGGACATCCGATTCCCTCAATGACAATGAATCGTATTTCTATGCCGAACTCAGGCGTCTGAAAGCGATTATTGATGAGTTGGATCGTGGCCGGAAAATATTTATTATTCTGGATGAAATATTGAAAGGAACGAATTCAATTGATAAACAGAAAGGGTCGTTTGCCTTGTTGAAACAGTTTATTAATCTCGAAACTTGTGGCATTATAGCAACTCATGATCTGGCTTTGGGAAGTTTAGAAAAGGAGTTTCCCGAATATGTCCGGAATTATCATTTTGATGCCGATATTATAAATGATGAATTGCATTTTTCTTACCGGTTGAGGGATGGAGTAGCCCAAAATATGAATGCCAGTTTTCTGATGAAGAAAATGGGGATTACGCTATAAACAAAAAAAACGCAACAAAAAAAGGCGCCGATAAGCGCCTCTTTTTACTTTTTTTCCTGTCAAAATTACTCAGCAGGAGCTTCAGCAGGAGCTTCTGTAGCGATTGTGTCTACCGGAGCTTCTTCAACAGCGGGAGCTTCTTCAGTAGCCGGAGCTTCAACTTGTTCTGTTTCTGCTGCAGGAGCTTCTTCTTTTTTAGCATTTGAGCAAGCTGTAAAAGCAACAGCTGCAAAAATTGTTGCGAATAAAACTAACTTTTTCATTTTTTTCTTGAATAAAACGGTTGAAATATATTTCTATGTGCTTCCTCTATGAAACACGCTGCAAAGTTACACATTATTTCAGATGTTGTATAACATAAAATGATTTTTTTTATTTTTTTTTGAGTTTTGTTGTTAAATATTACTATAAAGGAATCTTTTTATACTTTTCTTTGGCGTTTTTTCGAACTCGTCGGGGAAAAGGCGTATTTTGGAAATTTGTTCATACGAAGCAACCATGCTATTCAATGTGACTTTATTTTCTTCCATAATTGCAGGTAGATTGTCAGCTGAAATACCAATGCTGTCTACAGCTTCATAATCAGGATATACCAAAGCAATGAGTTTCCTGTCTTTCTCTATAACCAGACTTTCCATGATGAAAGGCAGGTTATTCAATTTGGCTTCAATTTCCTCGGGATAAATGTTTTGACCGTTGGCTCCGAGGATCATATTTTTCAAACGTCCCCTGATAAATACATTGTTTCCGGCGTCTAAAGTGCCCAGATCTCCGGTTTTGAGCCAGCCGTCTTCAGTGAATGTATCTTTGGTCGCTTCGTCATTTTTGTAATATCCAGCCATTACATTTTCTCCTCTGACCTGGATTTCTCCGGCAATATTTTGCGGATCGGAAGAGTCTATACGTGCTTCCATCCCATCCAGTACTTTTCCGCAGGAGTGAGGTACATAATTGGGATGGAGGGAAAAACTGATGAGCGGGGCACATTCAGTCATGCCGTATCCTACTGAAAATGGGAATTTTATTTTATGTAAAAACGTCTCGACTTCACCATTCAAAGGCGCTCCTCCGATGAC
Source organism: Dysgonamonadaceae bacterium (assembly GCA_031267385.1). GTDB lineage: Bacteria > Bacteroidota > Bacteroidia > Bacteroidales > Azobacteroidaceae > BNXB01. The sequence goes on from JAIRZF010000320.1 coordinate 11,779, forward strand.
GACCTGCCGGAAACGTCCACCCATGGCGTTTACAAGTTTTTTCCGGATTTGGGAGTAGATCTGCTGGTCAAGTAAGGGAACGTTCAAAACCCAACGCATGGATCTCTTTCCAAGTATCGGAAGAATCATCTTTTTATAGATTTTCTCCAGGATCAATGGTACAGCAATGACGAGTACCGGTTTGATTTCTTCGAAAGCTTTCATCAATATTTTTGGAGAGGGAGTCTTTCCAAGCAGTGTAACATCACAACCTGCCGAAAGTGCATAAAGGAATTCGAAAGCACAACCATAGGTGTGAGCTAATGGGAGAAATGACAACATTTTATCTCCGGGCTGCAGATTGATGATATTTTTGGCAAACATGACATTGCTTGCAAGATTATTACAGGTGATCATTACGCCTTTACTGAATCCGGTAGTTCCCGATGTGTAATTTAAAACGATAATTTTATCATTAGACAGGTCTGTATATTTAACACATTCTTTATCAAATCCTTTCGGATATTTTTCTGTAAAATTATTTTCAAGGTTCGACAGGATGGAATTGAATTCTTCTCCGTCGCGCTGATGCAATAGTCTGAAGTTCGTTAAAGAAAACACTCCACGAAGTTCGTCCATCTTTTCTTCTTCGAGAGTCTCCCAGATGGAATCGGAAGTAAAGAAGAGTACCGCCTCCGAATGATTTACAATATGATGGACATCATTCGGGTTAAAGTCCTGCAAGATAGGAACTACAATTGCTCCGTAAGTAACGCTCGCCAGATAAGTAATGCACCAACTGGAAGTGTTTTTTCCGATCAGGGCGATCTTATCTCCTCTGCGTATACGACATTCTTCGAAGAGCAGGTGTAATTTTGCAATTTCCCCGGCCAGTTCTCCGTAAGTGTAATGATTGGGCTCATTGTAATCATTCAGCGCTTTAAGATTCCAATTTTTTTTGAAACTCTCTTCGTATAGTTTTATAAAATTTTCGTTGATCATATTATAAAATTATAAGTTATGGGTAACACGTTTTTATTGTAATAACTTGAAACGAACACCGTACAAATGTACAAATTATAACGATAAAATCGTACCTTTGCGCAGGAAAACGTAAAAACGTATGACGTAAAAACGTACAACCAAACATGATAGATTCAAGTATATTCGAAAATAAAAAAGCGGCATATATTACTTTAGGTTGTAAATTGAACTTTGCAGAAACATCAACCATCGGCAAAAAGCTGGCTGAACAGGGGGTGCGGAAAGTAATGCCGGGAGAACAGGCTGATATATGCATCATTAACACCTGCTCTGTGACGGAATTGGCCGATAAGAAATGTCGTCAGGCCATTCGCCGCATAAGCAATCAGCATCCCGGAGCTTTTGTTGTCGTGACCGGATGTTATGCCCAACTGAAACCTCAGGATGTTGCGAATATTAAAGGAGTTGACCTGGTGTTAGGTGCAGATCAGAAAATGGATGTGCTGAAACACCTCGAAGAAGCTCAGTTGAACAAAAGCAATCATTTCACAGTCGTAACTCCCATTAAGGACGCCCGGAAATTCAGCCCGTCGTGCTCTTCCGACGATCGTACCAGGCATTTTCTCAAAGTGCAGGATGGTTGTGATTATTATTGTACCTATTGTACGATCCCGTTTGCCCGCGGACGAAGTCGAAACGGGAGCATCGACGATCTGGTGAAAATGGCGGAAGCCGCCGGTCGCGAGGGTGGAAAAGAGATTGTACTGACAGGCGTCAATATCGGAGATTTTGGTAAGACGACAGGTGAGAATTTTTTCGATTTAGTAAAAGCCCTCGATCAGGTCAGGACGATCGATCGTTTCAGGATATCATCAATAGAACCGAACTTACTGACGGATGAAATACTTGAATTTGTATCCCGGTCGGAACGCTTTGCGCCGCATTTTCATATTCCATTGCAATCGGGTTCGGATGAAGTCCTCAAATTGATGCACAGAAAATACGATACCGCCCTTTTTGCGTCTAAAATTCATAAGATCAAAGAATTGATGCCGGATGCTTTTATTGGGGTCGACGTTATTGTTGGCGTCCGGGGAGAAACTGATGAGTATTTTGCTGAAGCTAAAGAATTTATCTCCGGGCTGGATATTTCCCGGTTGCATGTGTTCGCCTATTCCGAACGGACAGGAACTCAGGCTTTGAAAATTGATCCTGTCGTGACTCCCGGAACCAAACAGGAACGAAGTAAGCAATTGTTGGAGATCTCGAATGAAAAACTGTTGAATTTTTATCGTTCTCAACAGAAAAAGACGAAACAGGTATTATTTGAACATACTCGCAGAGGAGGGAAAATGCACGGTTTTACTGAAAATTATGTAAAAGTGGAGTTAAACTACGATGAAACTTTGATAAATCGATTGATTCCGGTAACTTTGGGAGATTTTAATGCTGATCGATCGGCGTTAAAAGGAACATTTGGTTCATGAAGATCAAAGATGGAACCGGAATTAAAAGTTAAGAATTTGAAAAGATCAATAAAATCAATCGGAAATTGAGAGGAGAAAAGATAATATACGGGATCGTTTATTTTTTTGTATGGATTCATGCAATATTGCCTTTAAGGGTGTTGTATGTCTTTGCGGATATTTTGTATCTGCCCTTGTATTATATAGTAAGGTATAGACGGAAAATAGTGAGGGAAAATCTTGAGAATTCTTTTCCGGATAAGGATCAGAAAGAAATAGTGAAAATAGAGAAACAGTTCTATCGCCATTTTTGCGATTATTTTTTTGAGACCATCAAATTGTTGCATATCTCTGACGAGGAAATGAAACGCCGGTTCGTTTTCAAAAATATGACTGTCCTGGAAGAAAAAATAAAAAATGGAAATTCCGCTATTCAGATGCTGGGACATTATGGAAATTGGGAATGGGTCACTTCGATAACACTTTGGTCGAACGATCCTGAAACTGTTTTTGCGCAAATATACCGTCCATTAAGAAATAGCGTTTCCGATCGGTTCTTTACGAATCTGAGAAAACGTTTTCATTCGGTCGGATTTACAAAAAATGGCGCTTTGCGTGAGATCGTCAGGCATAAACGTAGCGGAAAGAAAATGATGATCGGTTTTATTTCCGATCAGAAACCTTCGTTGAATAATATTCATTACTGGACACGATTTTTGAATCAGGATACGGCTATTTTAACCGGGGCTGAACGAATTGCAAAACAAACCGGTTTTATCGTTGGCTATTTGGATGTCAAGAGGTTGGGACGAGGATATTATGAAGTAGATATGAAAGTGATCTCAGATGATCCGGTTGCTACCGGGGAAAATGAAATTACGGAACGTTATGCCCGGTTGATGGAAGAAACTATCCTGCGTGATCCTGCCCGTTGGTTGTGGACTCATAACCGGTGGAAACATAAAAAACAACCTGTGACATGAAATTCGCATATATATCTTTATGAAAACAGCTGTCGTTATATTAAACTGGAACGGAAAATCCCTGATGCAGCAGTTTTTACCGTCATTGATCGAATATACTCCACCGTATGAAGCTGAAATTATAGTTGCGGATAATGGTTCTACGGATGATTCCGTTTCTTTCCTGAAAGAGCATTACCCCGAAATAAAAATTATCGCATTGGAGGAAAACCTGGGATTTGCCGAGGGGTATAACAGAGCATTAGCCCTGCTGGATCATCAGTATGTGGTGTTGCTTAATTCCGATGTGGAAGTTACGCCCGGATGGCTCACGACGGCAATTGATTATATGGATCGCAATCCGGAAGTCGTGGCTTTACAACCTAAAATATTGTCTTATAGGGATAAAACTTCATTTGAATACGCCGGAGCATGTGGAGGATATATGGATATGTATGGATACCCGTATTGCCGGGGACGGGTATTAAATGTAACAGAGAAAGATCGCCATCAATATGATACTGTTGCGGATGTGCTTTGGGCTACAGGAGCCTGTTTGTTTGTAAATCTGGATGTTTATAAGGAATCCGGAGGACTGGATGCTTATTTTTTTGCCCACCAGGAAGAAATAGACCTTTGTTGGCGGTTAGTGAGCCGGGGAATGAAGATCGTTTGTTTGCCTTCTTCGGTCGTTTATCATGTGGGAGGCGCTACTCTGGCAATGGAAAGTCCTCGCAAAACTTTTCTTAATTTCAGGAATAACCTGTTGACGATCTATAAAAATATTCCGGAAAAATATTTCCGGAAAATATTTATTATCCGGTTTTTTCTGGATTATACCGCAGCAATACAATTCCTGTTAAAAGGATATCCTGCAAATGCTTATGCTGTTCTGAAAGCTAGAAGAGATTTTGGGAGGCAAAAGAAGAATTATGCTTCCATACGAAAAGAAAATATGGCATTGAGTTTGCCGGGATTACCGGTCATGATGAATAGGAAGAGTCTGATTGTCGCATTTTATCTGAAAAAGAAAAGGACATTTAATGAGTTTGATAACTAACGCAATATGACAATAGAATTTTTATTCACTATTTTTCTGGTCTTTCTCAACGGTTTTTTTGTCGCTGCTGAGTTTGCAATTGTAAAAGTCCGGACTTCGCAGATAGAAATCAAGAAAAATGCAGGTAAAACCGCTGTGGCCGCCGCAAAAAGTATAGTTTCCAATTTGGATGGATATCTGGCTGCCACACAGTTGGGGATTACGATTGCTTCGCTCGGGCTTGGTTGGGTGGGAGAAGAAGTCTTCACGGAGATTATTCTTTCATTTTTCAATTTTTTAGGACTGGAAATGAGTGAAATTGCTGCAAATCGTTTGGCAATCCCTGTCGCATTTATTTTAATAACGACACTTCATATCGTTCTGGGTGAATTGGCGCCTAAATCAATGGCTATCCGTAAACCGGTTCAGGTCACTTTTGGAGTGTCGATCCCGCTCCGGATATTTTATTTTATTTTCCGCCCTTTTATCTGGTTATTGAATGGTTTGGCGAATCTTTTGCTGAAAATAATCGGCGTTCAGCCTGTTCATGAGCAGGAAGATATCCACACGGAAGAAGAATTGAAAGTTATTATTGCCGAAAGCCACAGGGGAGGAGAAATTGAGGAGACGGAAAAAGAACTGATCCAAAATGTATTTAGTCTGGGCGACCGGAAAATTCAGACCCTGATGACTCCACGTAATGAAGTGATATGGGTTGACATCAACGATGATCCGGAAACGATAAAGAAAACAATCCTGGAAAACAGGCACACGGCTTATCCGCTTTGCGATGAGAATCTGGATAATGTGATTGGGTTCATCCATACGAAAGACCTGGTGGGCAAAGACTTTGATGTAGTGGTTACGGACTTGAAAAAGATCAGCCGGGAAGTTCAGGTTGTAATCTCCACCGGAAAAGCCTATTCCGTCCTGGAAAAATTCCAGCGTCAGAGGGTCTATCAGGCTGTTGTAGTAGATGAATACGGTGGTGTGAAAGGTTTTGTTACACTGAATGATATTTTAGATGCTTTGGTCGGAGATATTTCTGAAACAGATGAATTTGAATATGCCTCCGAGTTGCAATCGGATGGAAGCCTTATTGTCGACGGACAAATACCGTTCGTGGAATTCCTCGAGAAAGTTGGCCTCGACGACGATATGATTGACATGATCAATGCAAGTTACGTAACTATTGCAGGTTATATCATGGATGAACTGGAACGTATTCCGGAAGAAGGAGATACTGTGAAATGGGAAAATTTCACATTTGAAGTGCTGAATATGGATCACAACAGGGTTGATAAAGTCAAGGTTTCAAAAACCTGATTTTTGTATTTGGAAATATTCCGTTACTTTTGTGATAAGTTATACGTTTTACGTTGTACGTTTTACGTTTGGCTTACGCACAATAAAAACGTAAAACGTATAACGTAAAACGTATAACTCATATGGTAAGAACAGACGTTCAATCGGTAAAACAAAGGTTTGGTATTGTCGGTACAAGTCCGTTGTTGGACAGGGAAATAGAAAAGGCCCTGCTGATAGCGCCTACCGATTTATCCGTACTGATTGCCGGTGAAAGTGGAGTAGGGAAAGAGTCTTTTCCTCAGATCATTCACCAGAACAGCATCCGTAAACATGGTTCTTATATCGCGGTCAATTGTGGCGCCATTCCGGAAGGTACTATTGATTCCGAACTTTTCGGTCATGAAAAAGGCTCTTTTACCGGGGCTTTGGGAGAACGGAAAGGGTATTTTGAGGTCGCTAATGGCGGAACTATTTTCCTCGATGAGGTAGGAGAGATGCCTATGGCTACTCAGGCCCGGTTGTTACGGGTATTGGAATACGGTGAATTTATAAAAGTCGGCTCTTCCAAGGTACAGAAGACCGATGTACGTATCGTTGCCGCGACAAATGTCGACCTGCACCAGGCAATACGTAATGGTAAGTTCCGCGAAGATCTATATTATAGATTAAATACAGTCCCAATTCAGATACCACCTTTGCGTGACAGAAAAGAAGATATCCCGTTGTTATTCAGAAAGTTTGCAGGAGATTTTGCTGAAAAATACCGCATGCCGACAGTACATCTTACAGATGAAGCCCGTCGTGTTCTTGTAAATTATCGTTGGCAGGGAAATATCCGGGAACTCAAAAATATTACAGAAAGGATCTCTATCATTGAAAAAGACCGTGAAATTTCGGCTACAGTGTTGAAAACATACCTTGTTGATCCGGATATGGAGCGGCTGCCGGTATTGGTACGGGATAATGACCCGAAAAATTTCAGTTCCGAACGGGAAATTCTTTACCAGGTACTTTTTGACATGAAGAAAGACGTCAATGAGTTGAAAAAACTGGTACATGATATTATGTCGGGAAACGTGGCCTCTCAGCAGGCGGAAAGTAATAATACTTACCATTCCATTGGTGTTCATGATACGCTGAACGTCCCGGTTAATGTTTCTGCAACTCCTTTGCAAACGACGAAGGACGAAGAAGAACCCTGTGAAGCTGATTATGAAGAAGAAGCTATGTCTTTGGAAGAGGTTGAAAAGGAGATGATACGTAAGGCTTTGGAACGAAATAATGGACGGAGGCGTAATGCGGCTCAGGAACTTAAGATATCAGAAAGAACATTATACCGTAAAATTAAAGAATACGGGCTGGAGTGAAGAAAATGAAAAAAGTGGAGAAAATAAAAAAAATAAAAAGGATAATGTTGTACATTATTCCCATTTTTATGCTTGTATCCTGTTCCATATCTTATTCGTTTAAGGGAGGAAAGATCGACGAGAATATTAAGACTGTAAAAATCACGGATTTCTTAAATCAGGCTCAATTAGTTTATCCTTCGTTGACACAGGCTTTTAATAGAGAATTGCGTTCCCGGATGATTGAACAGACAAGTCTGAAAGAAACTTCAAATAATGCAGACCTCGAGTTTGAAGGGGAAATCACCGATTATAGAGTGGATGGAACTGCTGTGAGGGAAGATGGGTATGCTTCCATGGCTAAATTAACGGTTACGATCAAAGTGCGGTATACAAATAATGTCAAACCGGAAGATAGTATCGACCAAAGTTTCTCCTCTTTTGAAGAGTTTTCCGCTACCAGAACATTGGATGAAGTACAAGACGGGTTAATTACCAAGATTGTTGCCAATCTGGTGGATATGATCTATAATGAAACGGTTGGTAACTGGTAAATGAAATCGGGAGATATCATAGAACTTATAAATAATCCGGACTTGCTTAACGAAGATTCGGAAAGGCAGTTGAGGTCGTTACTGGAAAATTATCCGTACTTTCAGACCGCTCGTTTGTTGTACCTGATGAATCTCCATACCGGAAAAGATTCGGAATTTGACAGCGAATTGAAAAAAACTGCATGTTACGCGGTAGACCGGAAGAAATTATATTTTTTGGTTCATGGAAAGCAGTTTACTCCGATACAGATCAGCCGGCTTGAAAAGACGGAAAAAACCTTACAACTGGATTCTTCTTTCGATTTGATTGATTTCTTCCTGAGGGAAAAAGCTCCCGGGACGGTATCCTCCGGAAAAAATCCCGTTATTCCTGACAATAAAGCAGGAAAATTGATTTCTTCGGATTATATGTCGTATCTGCTCTCTGATGATGTAAAATACAATGAACCGGATGTGATCCCAATGCAACATCAGGCGACAATTGATGAATTTCTTCGTAAAGATTCGGAAGAATCTATAAAAATTCAATTGAAAGATCCTGACGACCCGCTTCCGGAGCATGCCGGCGCCGCTTTTGAAGAGATTGAAGATGGAGATTTTTTCTCTGAAACTCTGGCTAAAATATACATTCGCCAGAAAAAATATGCAAAGGCTTTGGAAATTATTCGGAAGTTACATTTGCTATATCCGGAAAAAAATATTTACTTTGCAGACCAAATTCGATTTTTGGAAAAATTGATTATTAACATAAAAAAAGCATAATAAAAAAATGTACGTATTTATTTCAGTATTGATTGTAATTGCAGCGCTACTCTTAGTCTTTGTTGTAGTGATACAAAACTCAAAAGGCGGAGGGTTGGCTGCAGGTTTTGCTTCTTCCAATCAGGTGATGGGAGTTCGTAAAACTACCGACTTTTTGGAGAAAGCAACCTGGACTTTAGCCGGAACAGTCGTTGGTTTGGCTATTATCGTTTCTTTCTTTGTACCGGGTCGTAATTCAAAAGGAGCAGAATCAGAAATCAAATCAAGTATCGAAAATGCAATTCCCGCTGCCGATCCTAATGCAGTTTCTCCATTTGGAACCCCGATACCGGAAGAACAAGCCCCGGCACAAGAGTAAAGAAGACCGTAAGATAGTAAGACTGTAAGATAGTAAGACCGTGAGACCGTAAGATGGTGAGGTAATTTATATCCATTTTGTGTTCTTACGGTTTTGCGTGTATTTTTTTTTCTGCCTTTTTGTCAGGTTTTGAACTTTGGCAAGACCTTTGTCATTTTATAAATAAATAATAATCATTAAAATGATAAAGCCTATGAATTTCAACAATTTTACAATAAAGTCACAGAAAGCTGTTCAGGAAAGTATTGATTTGGCCGGGAGGAATAATCAGCAATCCATAGAACCGTCTCACCTGATGAAAGCCATCCTGGAAGAAGGCGAAAATATGACTCATTTTCTGTTTCAGAAATTAGGAGTCAATATACAAAGCCTGAATAATATCCTTGACAAGGAGATTCAGTCATACCCCAAAGTGTCGGGAGGAGAACCTTACCTGAGTAGGGAGAGCAATGCAGTACTCCAAAAAGCGATTGATTATTGCCATAAAATGGGAGATGAATACGTTTCCCTCGAACACATTATTCTGGCTCTGTTAACTGAAAAAGGTACTGTTTCTACCCTGTTAAAAGATATGGGGGTAACGGAAAAAGATCTTACCGCAGCAATTAGTGAATTGAGGAAAGGGAACAAAGTGACCAATCAATCGGCAGAAGATACATATCAGGCATTATCAAAATATGCTATCAATCTGAATGAGAGGGCGCGTTCCGGAAAACTTGATCCTGTGATCGGGCGTGATGAAGAAATCCGTCGCGTACTTCAGATATTAAGTCGCCGTACCAAAAACAACCCGATCCTGATTGGCGAACCGGGGGTTGGAAAGACCGCCATTGCAGAAGGTCTGGCCCATCGTATTGTCCGGGGTGATGTCCCTGACAATCTGAAGACCAAGCAGATCTATTCGTTGGATATGGGAGCTTTGATTGCCGGAGCTAAATATAAAGGAGAATTTGAAGAGCGATTAAAATCGGTAGTCAATGAAGTCACACAATCGGACGGAGAGATTATCCTGTTTATTGATGAGATCCATACATTAGTCGGCGCAGGAAAGAGTGAAGGAGCAATGGATGCCGCCAACATTCTGAAACCGGCTCTGGCAAGAGGCGAATTACGTTCGGTAGGAGCTACAACTTTAGATGAATATCAGAAATATTTTGAAAAAGATAAGGCCTTGGAACGCCGTTTCCAGACTGTGATGATCCATGAACCGGGCGAAGCAGATGCTATATCCATATTGCGTGGTTTGAAAGAGAAATATGAGAATCACCACAAGATAAGGATCAAAGACGATGCTATTATTGCCTCCGTTCAACTGTCGATACGATATATTACGGACCGTTATCTCCCGGATAAAGCGATCGACCTGATGGACGAAGCCGCAGCCCGTCTGCGGATGCAGGTCGATTCGGTTCCCGAAGCGCTGGACGAAATAATCCGGCGTATTACCCAGTTGGAAATCGAACGGGAAGCGATCAAACGGGAAAATGATCAGGGGAAATTAGAATTTCTCAGTAGGGAAATTGCCGATTTGAGGGAAGATGAAACAAAATTCAAAGCAAAATGGCAATCCGAAAAAGAGGTGATCAATAAGATCCAGCAGAATAAGATTGATATCGAGGATCTGAAGTTCCAGGCAGAGAAAGCCGAACGGGAAGGCGATTATGGGAAAGTTGCCGAAATCCGTTATGGCAAGCTGAAACAGAAAGAAGAAGAAATTGAAAAGTTTCAGAAAGACCTGATCTCCATGCAGGGAGAACATGCCATGATCAAGGAAGAAGTTGACGCCGACGATATTGCAGAAGTTGTTTCCAAATGGACAGGAATCCCTGTGGGAAGAATGATGCAAAGTGAAAGCGAAAAACTGTTACATTTGGAAGAAGAGTTGCATAAACGTGTAGTCGGACAAGATGAGGCTATTGTCGCCGTTTCCGATGCTGTTCGCAGGAGCAGGGCCGGGTTACAGGATCCGAAGCGTCCGATAGGGTCATTTATTTTCCTGGGAACTACCGGGGTTGGAAAAACTGAGTTGGCAAAGGCTTTAGCCGAATATTTGTTCAATGATGAAAATTCCACGACCCGTATCGACATGAGTGAGTATCAGGAAAAATTCAGTGTAACACGTTTGATCGGTTCCCCTCCGGGATATGTAGGGTACGACGAAGGAGGCCAGTTGACGGAAGCTGTTCGTCACAAACCCTATTCAGTTGTGTTGTTCGATGAAATAGAGAAAGCTCATCCCGATGTTTTCAATATCCTGTTGCAGGTGCTTGATGATGGCCGGTTGACCGATAACAAAGGCCGGGTAGTCAATTTTAAGAATACAATTATTATTATGACTTCAAATCTGGGATCGTCTGTTATCCGGGAAAATTTTGAAAAGATCACCGAATCCAATAGAGAACAGGTTGTAGAGGACACAAAACAGGAAGTCCTGGCATTGTTGAAACAAACTATTCGTCCGGAATTTCTGAACAGGATAGATGAGATCATCATGTTTTCTCCTTTGAGTGAAAGCGAGATCAGGGAAATCGTTCATATCCAGTTGGATGGTATCCGGAAAAACTTACTGGAAAATGGATTTGATATTCGATTTACCGATGCGGCTATCAATCAGATAGCCGAGCAGGGATATGATCCTCAATTTGGCGCCCGCCCGGTAAAACGGGTAATCCGGAGAGAGGTTTTGAATCCGCTTTCCAAATCTATACTGGCACAGAAAGTGGATAGAAGTAAACCTGTAACGGTTGATGAGTTGAATGATGAGTTGATATTTAAAAATTAGGACAGGAGTTTTTGAGGAGATTCTGGAGGGTTCTAAAACCCTCCCAAGTCCTCAAATTGCAGTTTTTTTATCAATCCCGCTTTATTGAAATAATAAAATTGCAGGATTTTTTCTCCGTCACGAGTTCTATTGACGGTTTCGTTCAATAGCCGGAATGAGTATTGATTTCCGTATTTGGCAAGGACTTTTTGAAAACTGTCTTTCCCGGTCAGAAAATATCCGTATTCCGGTTTTTCGTTCTCAAAATTCAGGAAGTTATTACCTAGATAAAAATTCATTGAATACATATTGCTGTATTCCAATAGATTATTCATCACATACACCGGATGAATCGAAAGATCATGTTCTATTTTAAGCTTTTCTGCAAAGGGTTTTAAGCTGATCCCGCTTTTATAGGCCGGTAAAAATATCCCGTCGGCAACGAGGAAAATTGTAAAATAGACACCGACAGTAGCATATAAGAGTTTCACATTATTCTTTTTCTTGCGTAATTGATAGAACAAAATATACAGCGCCATGATCAGGGCGCAGATCGGAAGTATGTATAATATTTTCGGCTGATTCAAAGAATCCCGGATGACCGCAACATCGTTCAGGGTTTTAGGACGATCGGTAAAGCGTGCGGTCAGGTCAACAGGATCAACAAAATGGGTTACGACCGTAGCCAGGCAGATCAGGGTGACAACAATGCCGATTATGCTGATGAATATACTGAAAATCTTGTTTACGGAAGGGCGATGCTCTGCTATGTGGAGTACAAACCCGGCGATAAACAAAGCGATAAACGGATAAGCAGGCATCAGGTAAACACTTCGCTTGCTCGATGGGATGCAATAAAATAAAATGATCACAACTGCGGCTACCAGAGAGAAAATTTTCACTTTCTCCATGGAAAGTATTTTGTCTCGGATCGTTTTGAATCCCGGTATTTTGAATGAGTATTTAATTGCAAAAAGCGATATAAAAAAGAAAATTGTCCAGGGAATGAAACCTCCCAGCAGAGTTAAAACATAATGCAATATCGGTTCGTTATGCCCCAACATGTATGAGATGTTCAGTTCACTGCTTCTCAGAAAACGTCCGAAATTCTCCGCCCAGACAAGATCCAGGAATTCCTGTCCTCCGCTTTTGTAGGCAAAGAAATACCATATACCGGGTAAAATCAGGGCGCAAACGGCAACTAATGCCAGTTTTCCGGCAATTTTCCGGAAGTTGTATCTGAGGATCAAAAGGTATACTCCGAAGACCAGCAACGGAAGAATGATTCCGACAGGGCCTTTCGTCAGAGCAGCCAATCCCAGGAGGATCGGGATAATGAGAGGCAGTCCGGTGACTTTTTCCCGGACTTCCCATTTATAAAGGCATAACAATCCGGTGAGAATGAAAAATGTGAGCAACATATCTACCCGGGCAGTCATCGCGGCACGGTGCAGTTCAAAGGAGGTCAGCAATATGATACATGCCAGATATGTCTCCGTGAATTTGAGTTTTCTGCCGAAAAGGAAAAAACTGACTACAATTATGCCTAAAAAAGCCAGAGCGGAAGGTAAGCGTGATGTGAAAGGAGTCACTTCTCCTTTGGGCAATGAAAATACAGCCATCAACCAATGGGTAAGAGGCGGTTTATATGCTATTTCATCGGCATATGCCTGTGGTAAGATCCAATTATTTTTTTCTATCATTGAAAGGGCGACGGAAGCTTCACGCGGTTCTCCTTTGGTATAGAAATCGCCCATGCCGATCCAGCAAATGGTACAGAGGATCGTGATTAAGACAAGACTGATCAGTGGTCTTTGCAGGTATAAATATTGTAATGTTCGTGTTCTCATATTGTCCGGATGAAATCTATCCGGCAAATATAACTGTTTTTCACGAAAGTAAGATGCCTGTAATCAATAAAAAGCCGAAAATAACAGTATTTACCGAACTACGCCCCAAAATTTTATTTAATTCTTTACCTTCATGGATTTTGCACATCTCTTTCCATGCCGGTATGTGGAGGATAAGATAGAGAACAGGCAGTAATGCCGCATATTTCATATCATAAAGGAAGAAAAACAGGCAGATCATCACGGCGATAATTCCATTGGAAAGATAAAGCCATTTCCCAAAGGCAGTTCCGAAAAGTACGACAGTCGTATTTTTCCCGGCGCGTTTATCCTGCTCCCGGTCACGAAAATTGTTAGCTACGAGGATATTTGTGATCACAAATCCTACGGCCGCGCCACAAATGGTGAGGGTAGCAGGCCAGTCCAACACCTGAACATAGTATGTGAATCCTACGGGAACAATCCCATAGAACAGGATGACACAAACATCGCCTAATCCATTGGATGCAAGAGGGTAGGGGCCTGCGGAGTAAGCAAACGCTCCGATGCTGACGGCAATGCCGACCCATAATATCTTCCAACCGGCATAATAAATTAAACCGCAACCCAGTAAGCAGGCGAATATGATAAGTCCTACGGACGCTTTCAACATTGCTTCCGGTTTGATCCAGCCTTTAGATACCGCCCGGTCAGGGCCTAAGCGGTCGCTTTGATCGCTTCCGGTTTTAAAATCAAAATAATCGTTGAATAAGTTGGATACTATCTGGGCGATCAGAGCGAATAGAAAGCAAATGATCGTTGGTATCCATTTGAATCCACCCGCATGATATGCCAGTGTTGCACCCACTAAAACCGGGATTACCGATGCAGGAAGCGTTTTAGGACGGGATGCTGGTATCCAGTATTTGAAATGGGATTTATTTGCCATAATTAAAAAAGGGAATAAAGAATTAACCCAACAACCTGGGAAATATGTTTTTTATCACTGGCATCACTATAAATAAAGTCATGTTAAAATGAATCAATTGATTACAATCTTCTTTGTCCCTGAAAATCCGGGTTTCAAAAGGCGAACCAAATAAGTTCCGCGTGAGACATTCGACAAATCGACTTCCAAATATCCCGAATCGTCCAACCGATAAGACCGGATCTGTTTCCCGTTCATATCGAATACCTGAACCTGACTATTCCCATTCTCTGCACCGGATTGTACCGTAAACTTACCGGACGACGGATTGGGGTAGACCTGAAAATCAAGATTCGAGTCCACTTTCGGATTTCCTAAAACCCAATGGTAATAGCAATCGCTGAAATCGGGAGAATGGTAAAGTAATTTTCCATTTTGGTAGAAACACAGTAAATTCCATGTAATCGGAGATCCCCAAAGATAATAATTATTAATAGTTCGGTTCAATCGCAAAGAGCTGCCAATACCTTCTATCCAGATTTCCGGTACCTTAAACCCAGGATTATTCTCCGGATAAATTGAAATATAAAATACCTTACGAGGAAGATTGTTTATGTGCGTATAGCGAATAGAATCCACCCTTGAAATTATTTTATCATCCCGGTCAGGAACATAGGGAAATAAATAAGATGATATACTATCTCCTTCCTGAAGATTAAAATCATAAAGAAGCGTTTCTTCTTCATTGTAGTATATTCTACCATCATTACTATACACCTTGCCTCCTTCTTCCCGCATCAAGACCCCGCCAATTGGTACTCTTTCATTATCATGAAGAATATAATCAATGTGATCTTCCCAGTTTAGGGACTCTCTATCCATTGAATACAGCATAATCTTATATTTCTTTCCATTAACAACCGTGTCATTACCGGTCTTTATCCGGTACGACAATTTATAAACTCTTTCGTCGGGAAATCCGGGATAAAAATTTTCTTCTTGCAGTACACTCCACATATTGTCCGGATTTAAAAGGGGAACAGATTGTGCAAAAAGCATCTGCCTGCTATTTGCAAACAGCAGACAGATACCGAATAACATAATAAAGCGAATTGTTTTCATTTGATACATCTTCAAAGGGTAGAAGTTCTTGTTAAGGGACAATGGCGTTTAATATTTCGCCCCAAGGACCTTTTTTGCCGGTTGTATTTTCCCAGCGGAGGGAAAACCAGAAAGTTTTCCCGCGGTCGACTTCGCTAAAATCGAGGATGAGAGGGGAATGGGTGTCTTTAGTGGTCAGGATACCCATTTCTTTGAGGTCTGCAGGAGTTACGAGGCTACTTGATTTTAACATTTCCACCAATTTGCGGAGCAGCGGTTCGTAATTTTTCCGGGATTCGTTTTTATTGAAAGTGATGAGGGGTGTGCGTATACTTGGATTCTGCCAGCTTGTCCAATCGCTCGTCCATTGGGCTTGCGCCGGGATTAGCAGGATGTTGTACCACGAAGAATCGATCATCCAGTTGCCCAGGTTTTGTGTTGTTTTCGTTATGATCACGGCTTGGACTTCGTCGAAATCAACGTCTTTTCTTGGGATTGTTTGAGGCATGTTGTTAATAATTTATATTGTTAATAATGCGTAGTGTTAAAAATCGGGTTGATATATTGATATATTTGAAATTTCGCAACGGGGATTCGACTCCGAGTGACGCGTAGTCGACTACGCGAGACGGGGAAAAGGCCTGGAAAGAATAATTGTTTCTGAAAATTTCTTGCATTATATATCGTAATTGTGGGGGTTCATACGGACAAAGGTAAGAATAATAATGAATTGTAAGCTATGGTTGCTTTTTTTTCAGGATTTTTATTGATACAGTCTTTATATATCATTTTATTTTTTACATTTGCAATGGATATTTAATTTTACTGACTAATCTTAAAAATTGGCGATCATGAAAAAACAAGTTTTTGTATTGCTGTCTTTGTTATACTTTTTTCAATCCATTCAGGGTCAAATAAAAGTCAAGATTGGCAATGATACTACATTTTGCGCTGCAAATATAGAAATTGGAATTGAATTGGGAAGTAATTTGATCGTTGAAAATGCCATTCCACCTTTGAAATATACATGGAGCGCTATAATCCATGTTCCCTGGGGAAATTCTGAAAAATTATTTCCGGCAAGTGATTTTTTGAATGACACGACTATTGCAAATCCAAAAATCAAAGAATCTTGGGCTAGTGTGTGGAATAAATTTGTTTTGGAAGTTCAGGATAGCCGTGGATATACCGCAAAAGATAGTATTCATGTACGTTTCTCTCAATTTAAATATCCTTTGGGATATGATGGCGTCTATTTGAATCCGGGGGATAGCGTTATGTTAAAAACTTCGACTCACAATGCATTTTTCGGAGGAATCTTTCCATATATTTCATATCGTTGGTCTCCGGAGATATATCTGTCAACGCCAGACCAATTTGAGACCTGGTGTAAACCAACTCAAAAATCGGATATTGAATATTCCATTTCCGTCATTGATTCTGCAGGATGTATATCTTCTTACAATACTGTTAGTAAAGTAATTATGAATACGGCAGCGATGGAAAAGATAGAAAAACCAAAGAAAATATACCAAAAAGGTAATTTCATTTATGTTGGAGTTAACTCAAATGATAAAACTTCGATTAGAATATTCAATATCAATGGGGTTAAATTGTATGATAAGACAACAACGAATTCTCATTTAAATCTAAATGAATTGGCATTAGCTAATGGCGTTTATATCTGCGAAGCAATCGTAAACGGAGAAAGGCTGGTCTGTAAAATATTGAAATCCGATTGAGTTGAATAATCTGATTTTTATGAAAATAAAAAGGAGATAGACTAATTTTTAATTAAAAACAGTATGAGACAAG
>JAIRZF010000033.1 GCA_031267385.1 Dysgonamonadaceae bacterium
GCCCCATTAGGACCGAGAAGCCCAACAATTTCGCCTTGTTTCACATCTATGGAAACATGATTTACTACTGTCCGGTTTTTATATCTCTTAACCAAATTTTCTGTACGAAGAACCATTTGTTCCATAAAAGAATCCTTTAAAACGTTGAATGTATTTATCGCAAAAGTAGTAAAAAAACATTACATTTGCGGTTTAATTCATCGGACGAATGAAAGCATTACAAGATTTAGGGGAATACACCCTTCTGATGTTCAGGGCTATAACAATTCCGGAGCGGTGGAGTGTATTTTTCAAACAAACGGGAAAAGAGATTTTTAAATTAGGCGTCGACTCCCTCTGGATTGTCATTTTTATTTCTGTCTTTATCGGAGCTGTACTCACGATACAGGTTTCGTTAAACATACAATCGCCTATGATTCCGGCATTTACAGTCGGATATATTACCCGTGAAACAATTTTACTGGAATTTTCCTCCAGCATCATGTGTTTGATCCTCGCCGGAAAAGTCGGATCCAACATCGCCTCCGAATTAGGTACAATGCGGGTTACCGAACAGATCGATGCATTGGAGATCATGGGAATCAACTCTGCCAATTATTTGATAATGCCAAAGTTAGTCGCTTTCATGGCTTTTATACCCGTATTGGTCATCTTGAGTATGTTCTTTGGATTTTGCGGCGGATACATTATCGCTTACGCCACTGACATGATATCCGTGGCAACGTATGAATATGGACTTCGCTATTGGTTCAACCCTTTCTATGTGTGGTATTCAATGGTCAAATCGGTTGTATTTGCATTTATTATCGCATCTATATCCTCCTATTTCGGATACAATGTGAAAGGAGGAGCTCTACAAGTAGGTAAAGCCAGTACAAATTCCGTGGTGATGAGTAGTGTTATGGTATTGCTCTTTGACCTGATATTGACCCAAATAATGCTTGCAAAATGATAGAAGCAAAACATATTATCAAATCATTTGACGGAAAACAAATCCTGAAAGACATTTCTGCCGTATTTGATCCCGGGAAAACGAATCTGATCATCGGTCGAAGCGGTTCGGGGAAAACAGTGTTCATGAAAAACCTGATCGGTTTACTCAAACCCAATTCGGGACAAATCACGTACGACGGCAGAGATATTATAACCATGCAAAAAAAAGAGCTGAAACAACTTCGCCAGGAAATGGGCATGTTGTTCCAGGGATCGGCATTGTTTGACTCAATGACTGTGTTAGAAAACGTGATGTTCCCATTGATCATGTTTTCCGATAAAAATAATAAGGAAAAGCAAAAACGCGCTTTGTTTTGTCTTGAACGGGTCAACCTGAAAGACTCAGGCGATCTTTTTCCTGCGGAAATCAGTGGAGGGATGATGAAACGGACGGCTATTGCACGGGCTATCGCACTGAATCCCAAATATTTATTCTGCGACGAGCCAAACTCCGGACTCGATCCGAAAACCTCGTTGTTGATAGACGACCTGATCCACGACATCACCAAGGACTATAAGATGACAACAATCATAAACACTCACGATATGAATTCCGTTATGAATATAGGAGAAAAAATTATATTCATCAACGAAGGAGAAAAAGCGTGGGAAGGCAGTAAAGACGAAATAATGACTTCTTCCAATGAAGCGCTCAATGATTTTGTTTTTGCGTCCGACCTGTTCAAGAAAGTCAAAAAAGCCGAAAATTCCATAAACGAAGAGAAATGAAAAAAAGACTGATTCAATCTATTTTACCGGTATTGTTTTTTGCCGGAATCCAGCTATCCTGCACCCCAAAACAATATGTAGTCACAAACATTCAGGGTACTAGGATTCTGATGGATAGCGCCTGGGAAGCTAAGATAAGCCCGGAAACAAAAAATTTGGTCGAAAAATATAAATCGCAACTGGATGACCAAATGAACGAAGTGATCGGGGAAGCTACGGAAACCATGAGATCGGCAACCCCGCAAAGTCTGCTCACAAACCTGACTTCGGATGTAATGAAGCAATCCGGAGAAAAGTATTCCGGACAACCGGTCGATTTTGCCGTCTGTAATGTACACGGACATCGTGCGATACTCGCTCAAGGATCAATTACCGTCGGCAACCTGTTTGAGATTTATTCCTTCGACAACCTATTGGTAGTACTCGATCTGGAGGGGAAATATGTAAAACAATTATTTAAATATTATGCTTCAAATAAAGGTGAAGGCGTATCCTCCGATGTGCAACTGAAAATCAAGGACAAAAAAATCGAATCCCTGTCCATTGGAGGGAAACCGGTAAACGATAACCAGACATACAGGATCGCAACTCTTGATTACCTGGCTGACGGGAACAGTGGGATGTCTGCCCTGACTAAAGCAACAAAAATACTCGATACAGGCATTACTTTACGTGATGTCATGATCGATTATGTCAGAAAATGTACTGCGGAAGGTAAAAAAATAAATTCTAAACTGGACAACAGAATCATAATTGAAGAATAATATGAAGTCAAATAGTATCATCTGGATCGCTTTATTTCTCGCTGTAAATGTTTATTCACAGAGTGGGAAACAACTTACAGTCTTACACGTAAATGATACCCACAGCCGGATTGAACCCCTGCCGGGAAATGATTCGCGCAACCCCGATCAGGGAGGGATGGCCCGTGACGAAGCTTACATACAAAGTATAAGAAATGAAAATCCGGATGTATTGGTGCTCCATGCCGGAGATTTTGTTCAGGGGACTCCTTATTTCAATATGTTCAAAGGAGAAGTGGAAGTCGCCTTGATGAACCAAACCGGGTTTGATGCTGCCTGTATAGGTAATCACGAATTCGATTATGGTTTTCCGGTCATGAAAAAAATGTTCAAACAAGCCAAATTTCCCATTATCGCAACGAATTATGATTTTTCGGAAACTCCTCTGAAAGGCCTGACCAAAGAATATCTGATCATCAAACGGGGAGGTTTGAAAATCGGAGTGATCGGGATTGGAATAAATCCGCAAGGACTGATCGCCGGAAGTAATTATGAAGGCATGAAATTTTTATCTCCTGTGGAAACAGCAAATAAAATGGCCGAATTTCTGAAAAAAGACAAAAAATGTGATCTCGTAATATGTCTCTCTCACCTGGGATATAATCCTGACATACAATTCGCAAAAAAAACAAGTAACATAGATATCATCATCGGCGCACATACACACACGTTTATGACCAATCCGTACCGGACTGAAAATGCCGACGGGAAAAAGGTCGTGATCAATCAGATGGGGAAAAGCGGCATCTACGTAGGCCGCCTGGATATTACGCTCAGTGAGAAAGGAAAAGAATAAGTGGGGCGTCTTTTTGTACTGATAACTTTTATTTTATTTTGTAGCCTCGTTCACTCCCGGCAAACTCCCAATCTATATAAAAATGTAGATCAGAAGAAAATGGAGGCGTGGGTGGATTCTGTCTTTGACACCATGACCCTGGATGAACGGATCGGACAACTTTTTATGATTGTAGTCGATCCCGCTACCAATTCCGGAACAACCGGTAAAGTCCTGGAATATATTAAAAATCAAAAGATCGGAGGGATTTTGTTCTCCGGAGGCGCTTTGAGCGACCAGGCTGCCGTCACAAACCGCTATCAGAAAGCGGGTAAGATTCCATTACTGATCTCTTTTGATGGGGAATGGGGACTGTCCATGAGACTTTCGGAAACTCCCCGCTTTCCCAAAAACATGCTGCTTGGAGCCGTTACAGACAACCAATTGATATACGATTATGGAGAAGAAGTAGGGAGGGAATGTCGTAAACTTGGGGTACATATCAATTTCGCTCCCGTACTGGATGTCAACAACAATCCTTCAAATCCGGTCATAGGAACCCGGTCTTTCGGCGAAAATCCGCAGAACGTTTCTGAAAAAGGAATTTCCTATGCTAAAGGACTGGAATCTACGGGTGTAATGGCTGTCGGAAAACATTTTCCCGGACATGGAGACACCACAGATGATTCCCACAAAACATTGCCCCGGATACCTCATGCCCCGGATCGTCTGAATAAAATAGAGTTATATCCCGTCAAACAGTTTATTGATAACGGTTTCGCAGGAGTTATGACAGGCCATCTTTCCGTTCCGGCTCTCGATAGCGCTTCCAGACCGACATCCCTGTCTCCCCTGGTGGTTAACAAACTATTGAAAAAAGACCTGGGATTCGAAGGACTGGCATTTACAGACGCTTTGGACATGAAAGGAGCCGGTTCCGGAAGTGTTTGTGTAAAAGCGCTGTTAGCAGGAAATGATGTCTTATTGAAACCGGCAAAACCGGTTGCAGAATTCGATTCCGTAAAAAAAGCGGTCGAGAGTGGAGTCCTTGATATTGAACTCATCGAAGAAAAATGTCTTAAAATATTGAGATACAAATATATCGCAGGACTAAACAATTATACTCCGATTGATACGGAACACCTTTATCCGGACATCAATTCAGATTATTCAAAATGGCTGATCCAAAAATTAAACGCAGAGGGAATGACCCTGCTGAAAAATGAAGGATCTATCATTCCTGTAAAAAATCTTGCGAAAACAAGAATCGCAGTTCTTTCCCTTGGAACGGATAAAGAAACAACTTTTGATGAAATTCTTGGTTTATACGGAAAAACCGGATATTTCAGGATTCCGGGAAATTCAAAAGAGACGACCGTCAATTCTATTTTCAAAAAACTGGAGAATTTTGACCTGATCATTTGTGCGATCTACTCGGATCGGATGCCGGATTATACTCAGTTACAAAAACTGAATGTTACTAAAAAAGTCATTCTTTGCTTTTTTACATCGCCGTATTCCATGAAAAAATTCCGGCAAAATATTACAGCATCAGAAGCAATAATCATGGCTTATGAAAATACGGTACACAGTCAGGAAGCTGCAGCTCAATTGATTATGGGCGGAATTCCGGCAAGAGGGAAATTACCCGTTACCATTACCGGACTTTTTAAATCAGGAACAGGCCTCAGCACAAATAAAACGAGATTATCGTATTTTTCTCCTCTTGAAGTAGGTATTTCTCCGAAAAAATTACAAAAAATAGACCTGATTGCCGGAAAAGGACTCAAAGAAAAGGCCTATCCCGGTTGTCAGATACTGGTTGCTAAAAATGGAGTGATCATCTACAATAGATCATTCGGTTATTTTGATTACGCGAATACACATCCGGTGGAAAGCACGGATATCTACGACGTGGCCTCGGTAACAAAGGCGACAGCTACCCTTGCGGCTATCATGAAATTGTATGATGCAAATAAAATCGAACTGCAAGACAAATTAAGCGCCTATGTTCCCGTATTAAAGAATACGGACAAAGAAAATATTACAATAAAAAACGTACTTTTCCATCAATCCGGACTTATGCCTTTCATCCCTTTTTACCGGATGGCTATAGACGAGAAAAGTTATTCCGGACCCTTATTTTCATCAAAAAGAAACCTTATCTATCGTATCCCTTACGACGAAAATGTTTACATGAGAACAGATTTTGAGTTTAAGCCCGAACTGGTCTCCAACATATCCAAACCGGGATTTGAAATACAAGTCGCCGGAAATTTTTTCCTGAACAATAAATTCAAAAGTATGATCCTGGAGGAAATTGCAGGTTCAAAATTAAGAAGCCGTTCAAAATATGTTTACAGTGACCTCAATTTCATATTATTAAAAGAGGTCGTGGAAAATGTATCAAAACGAAATCTGGATGAGTTTGTGGAAAATGAAATCTTTGCCCGGTTAGGAGCCAATTATACCCTATTCAATCCTTTAAGAAGAATTGACGCCCTGAAGATCGCCCCTACCGATAATGACGAATTTCTCCGGGGACAGATTCTCATTGGTTTTGTTGAAGACGAAGCTGCGGCATTTATGGGGGGAGTTTCAGGACATGCGGGACTTTTTTCAAACACAAACGATCTGGCTAAATTATTGCAGATGTATTTGAATGGAGGAAATTATGGAAGTGAACGCTTTTGGAGTGAAGCGACCTGCAGATTATTTACGAAAACTAAAAGTCCAATCAGCCGGCGAGGTCTGGGATTTGATAAACCGGATAAAGAAAAAACAACTTCCAGTCCGACGGGACGTTTTGCCCCGGCGTCGACTTACGGTCATGCAGGATATACAGGTACCTGCTTTTGGATAGATCCGGACAATCAGCTGATATACATATTCTTATCGAACAGGGTTTATCCGTACAGAGGAAACAAAAAACTCTCTCGATTGGACATCCGAACCGATATTCAGGACGTTATCTACGAAGCTATCCAATAATTTTTCAATAAAAAATCCAAATTCATTTTTTTATGCCGAAAATTAAAGTACCTTTGGCATGATTTTTGATTTTACGACATATCCATCCTTCAATGTTGGTCTATTTTTTTGTAAATCTCAAATTGTTTATCCCCATTTTATAATTGCTTGGGAAAGTAGTTGTGAGATTTAAATTACAGAGTGTGTATATGGAGAATTATAATGAATGAAACCGGCGAAGGATGGATTCTTAAACATTTCGTTTGCGGATTAAAATGTAGATGATAAACCCTCCCACCACCAACAACACGCCGGTGATAAGACTTCGGTTCGATTCAAAACCACAAAAAAAAGGAATAGCAAGTACTGCAACCCCTATCATTTGAATTATTATTCCCAAATACCTTAAAAAAGTTTTCATTATGATCCTGTTTTTATTTTTATACAAATTTACGCCAATATTCATTTAAGATGAAAATATTTTCCTGAAAATAAAGAAATTCGTACTTTTGTGAAACAAATCAAAGAGTATATAATTCATAAATTACCATGAAGCGTTTTTTGCTTCTGATCTTCCAAATTTTTATCTGGTTGCCTTTATTTCTGGCAATCACTGTTCTGACGGCCTTAATTACTACTTTGGGATGCCTGCTCGGAGGAGAAAAGATTTTCAGCTATTATCCCGGAATGATCTGGTCAAAACTCACCTGTATTTTGTCTTTTTGTCCTGTAAAAATCAAAGGAAAAGAAAAACTGGATAAAAAACAATCATACATTTTTGTCGCCAATCACCAGGGAGCATACGACATTTTTCTGATATATGGATACCTGGGATTTCCCATTAAGTGGGTCATGAAACAAAGTCTGAGAAAGATTCCTTTCGTCGGAAAAGCCTGTGAATCTGCAGGATTTATATTCGTAGACAGTTCTTCACCCCAAGCCGCCGCAAAAACCGTGGAACAAGCCAAAACAAGACTTAAAAACGGAGCTTCCATCGTGATTTTCCCGGAGGGATCACGCAGTAAAACAGGACAATTGGCATCTTTCAAAAAAGGAGCTTTCCAAATGGCTCTTGACCTGAAACTTCCAATAGTTCCCCTGACAATTAACGGAACCATCGAGGTGATGCCTACAAAATCAATCTCCCTGAACCCTCATAAAATTGAATTGATCATCCACGACCCTATTCCCACAAAAAATTACCAAACTAAAAACATCCGGGAATCCGCAATCAATATCCGGGAACTCTCCGAAAAATCAAAAGAAAAGATAAGTTATTCATTATGGGAAAAATACCGGTAGCTGGAGACCGAATTTGTGAATTGTAAGGTTTTTCGTGCATTTGTCCTAAATAAATGTAATAAAATAATAACAAATTCAAAGTTAAATTTTAACTTTGACGTCGTATCTTTGACCTTAACTCCATGAATCATAAGAAGTAAATTCACTCAAATTTTAATTATATGGAAAATTCACGAAGATTGAACATTACCCTTCTATTTCTATGTGTTTTGATGAATGTATCATTTGCTTTTGCACAGCAAACAGTTACAGTTACAGGCGCTGTGGTCGATGAAACCGGAGAGCCGATGGTCGGTGTAAGTGTCGTAGTAAAAAGTACAGGCATAGGAACCTCTACTAATATTGATGGATTCTACACCCTCAATGTTCCAAGCGACGCTACATTAACATTTTCTTATCTGAGTTACAAAAGCGTAGAAATTCCTGTAGCGGGAAAAACAAAAATGGATGTAAAAATGGAGGAAGACCTCCAGTTACTGGACGAAATTGTGGTGGTCGGTTACGGTACACGACGTAAGAAAGACCTTACCGGATCTGTTACCAGCGTCAAGGCCGACGGATTCAACAAAGGAGCCATCAACAACAACCCGCTCCAATTGGTTGAAGGCAAAGTAGCCGGATTAACGATCACCAGAGTAAACGGGAATGACCCGAACGCCGGTTTGGGTGTACAATTGCGGGGCGTTTCATCCGCAAACGGACGTCAAACCCCACTCGTAATCATCGATGGCGTTCCTGACGGTGACTTAAATACCCTGTCGCCACAAGACATCGAATCCATCGACGTCCTGAAAGACGGGTCTGCGGCCGCAATCTACGGAACAAGAGGAACCAATGGCGTCATTCTTGTCACAACAAAAAAGGGGAAAGGCGGAAAAGCCAGAGTCGACTTTGAAGCCATGATATTCACCGAAACAATCGAAAAAAAGCTGGAATCCCTTACCGCCGATCAATACTGGCAGGTAAGCGTCGAAAAAAACAAGCCGATCATCGATAAAGGATACAACACAAACTGGTTCGACGAAATGATAAAAATACCCCTGAGTCAAATGTATAATCTGTCTGTTTCCGGAGGATCGGAGGATCTCATTTACCGGGTTTCCGTCAGTTATAAAGATCAGGACGGCATTGTTTCCGTTCCGACGAACCGGGAAACCCTGAACGGCCGCATATCACTCACTCAAACAAACTGGAACGGGCGGTTGAAATTCGATACAAACCTGGCATATTCCAATATCAAATCAAAATTCACCGAATACGAAGCTTTTGAACAGGCTGTAGTCAGGAATCCGACATATCCCGTCTACAACGAAGACGGATCGTTCTGTTATTCCCCAAACCCGTCCGAATTCGATTTCAACCCGGTGGCCTACCTTCATAATCTTACGCGTGGCACGGAGTACAACCGGATCATGGCCGACCTGAGAGTTTCAGTAGAACCTGTCAAGGACTTAAAATTCAGTGCGATGGGAGTGCTAAGGAAAGATATGGATCTGTCGCATTACTACGATCCCAGTACCTCCGAATTCAACAGCGTGTCCGGAGTCGACAGGCCTAAAGGAATCGCACGGAGATCTACCGGCAACTATACTGCACGTACATTTGAAACGATTGCCGACTATTTCAAACAAATAAACAAGCATAAATTCTATTTGATGGGGGCGTATACCTATCAGGATTTCGTGAGTGAAGGCTTCGACGCCGAAAATCAAAACTTTTCTTCCGACGCTTTCCTTTGGAATAATTTAGGCAACGGAACCTACCTGAAAGATGGAAAAGCCAACATGAGCAGTACTAAATCTTCCAACAAACTGATCGCTTTCCTCGGCCGTATCAATTACAATTACGACGAAAAATACTTGTTGACAGCATCCATTCGTCATGAAGGCTCTTCCCGGTTTGGCGCGAATTACAAGTGGGGAGATTTCCCGGCCATCTCTGCCGGCTGGCGTATCGGAAGTGAATCGTTTATGAAAGGAATAGACTGGTTATCCGACCTGAAAATCCGCGCCGGATACGGATTAACGGGAAATGAAATGAATTCCAACTACATTTCCATCGCCAGAATGGGACAACAGCAGTATGTACTCCACGACGGGAAATGGATACTGACCTACGGGCCGTCGACTAATCCGAATTACGATCTGAAATGGGAAGTAAAACATGAAGCCAATTTCGGATTCGACGCCGGTTTCCTGAAAGATCGTCTCGGTGTAACCTTCGATGTTTACGACCGGAAAAACAGCGATCTGCTCTACCAGGTACAGGCTTCCGTCCCCGGACTTATCCACGACCAGGTTTGGGCTAATGTCGGAGATATGAAAAGCTCCGGAGTAGAATTAGTCCTTTCGGGCGTTCCAATCATGCAAAAAGACCTTGTGTGGAACGTTTCCGCCAATATTTCATACAATAAGAGTCATTTGGTTTCCCTCTCCAACGACAAATATGTCTCTGCTGCCGAATATCTGGAATTTGGCTACCTGGGCGCTCCCGGTATTCTGGGAAATACAATCCGGCTGGAAGAAGGCGGGGACGTGGGTAATTTCTACGGATTCAAATACCTGGGACTCACCGAAAACGGGAAATGGATATTTGATGACACGGATAACAACGGCGTTTATGACGACAACGATAAGCAAATCATTGGAAACGGAGTACCCAAATTTGTTGCAGGCCTGACAACAAATCTGACCTACAAACGGTTCGAGCTGACGTTATCGCTGCGGGGCGCTTTTAATTTCGACGTTCTGAACACCAAGGAGATCTACTATGGCAATCCTTATACCTTTCCGTCGAACAACCTGCTGAAATCGTCCCTGGATAAACATAAAAACATCAACGACATCCCCCAATATTCCAGTTACTACCTCGAAAAAGGAGATTACCTGAAAATATCAAATCTGATGCTTGCCTACAATTTCGATACAAAGAAATGCTCTAAATTCGTTTCCGCACTACGTGTATACGCCGGTGCAGATAACCTGTATACGTTCACCAAATATTCAGGAATAGACCCGGAAGTGGCGTCCAACGGATTCACTACCGGCGTCGATAACCGTTCGTTCTATCCGCGTACACAAACATTCACTTTTGGTGTAAATCTGAGTTTTTAATCTTAAAATGAATTAACAATGAAACGAATTATAAAACAAATAAAATACCCGGTCTTCACACTATTCCTCCTGGCAGTATTGTTCCCCGGTTGTACCGACCTGGAAGAGATCGTCTACCGCGAAGTCGTCACCGAAAATTATTACGAAAACGGAGACGCCGTTATCGCTGCCTACCTCTCCGTTTACGGCCCCCTGCAAGATGTATGGGAAGAAAATTATTTCAATATAGTCGAATTTTCGACCGACGAATCCTGCCGCCCGACAAGGTTGCAAAACGGCTGGGACGGCGGACAATGGATACGTTATCATCGCCATGAATGGTTAACCATAGAATCCCGTATCGAAGATGTTTGGAACAAATGCTACAAAGGCATTGGTTTTGCCAATACCTATCTGGCAGACTTCCCCAAACTGGATTTTGCCAGATTAAGAGTCGACGTTACAAGAGAACAGATGACGGCGGAATTACGCGGCATGAGGGCTTTTTATTACTATCTGCTCTGCGACCTGTTCGGCGGAGTTCCCAT
>JAIRZF010000046.1 GCA_031267385.1 Dysgonamonadaceae bacterium
TTTTGGCTTTGCTTTTCAAATTTGCCAACAATGCTTTTTCTGTTTCATCTAATTGACCGTCGCCTTGAATTTTTTCGAGCAACCATTGGGCTTCATCTTCATCAATTTCGCCGGGCGAAGTTTCGTCTTCCAACAGAAAATTCGTTATTGCCTCTACGAAAAGCGTTTGCCAACTGTTGTGGTTGGCTTTACCCGATACGGCATCGTTCAACTCGAAAAGAAAATCTGCTTCTTCCTTGTCGATTTTGCCATCGGCATACAATACTTCGCGAAGTTGTTTTACTTCGGCTTCATCAATCACGCCATCGGCATCGGCGAGAATTGAAACTTTTAATTCTTTTAATGTGCTCATTTTTAAGAAATTTGATGTGTAACTAATATTGATTAAGAAATTATTTACTTCCTGCTTGCCATTTCATTCCCCAACTGTATGCCTTATCACAATCGCCGTGTCCATCATGGAATGTTACGAGTTTTTTAACCGTCATCGAATTGCTATCGAACACGATTTCGGCAATCGCACAAAATTTTTGCGAACTGTATTGACTGTCCATTTCCACAACAATATCAGGATTTCCGGGAACTTTTACCGTTACTACGGCGTTGGTTTCATTCCACTTCGCCGCACCTTCATAGATAAAGGTATAAACCGTAATGCGTTTCAAATCGGAAAGTCCTTGCGGATTTATCAGAATATTTTCGCCTTCGGCTGAAGAACCTGATTGGTCATCTCCGCTGTGCCAAATCCACGGCTTTTGAGTATAGCAACCTTGTCGTGTAAGCCGATTTTTCGCACCTCCCTGTCCGTGCGCAAACTGCAAGCCGTCAATACACGATTTTGCGCCGTCCTGCAATTCATACCAAACACCTAAATCAAGGTCAATGGCACTTTGTGTCAAACTCGCCCAAAAGCCTTTTTTTTGTGTCCAGTTCAAATTGATAACAATCTCTTTCGAAACGTTATCGCCACTTTTTGTCAAGTCAATACGATGGGTATCGCCTTGTTTTTCTAATTTTATTGCCATAACTGTATAATTTTAAGCATATTTATTCACAAAATACTGTAATCCACCTTTATAACCAATTCCCATTGCCTCAAATTTCCATTCATCACCCCTTTTATATAGGCGACCGAACTCCACGGCTGTTTCTACAGAGAAATCCTCGTCCAATTCGTATTTAGCAATTTCCTCATTGTTCTGTGCATTGTAAATACGGATAAACGAGTTTCGTACCTGCCCGAAATTTTGCCTGCGGGCTTCGTAATCGTGGATAGTTACAGTAAAAATGATTTCCGTAATTTCTAATGGAACTTTTGCCAAATCTACGGTTAATGTTTCGTCATCTCCGTCGCTACTACCACCTGTTGTGTCGTCACCTAAACTGCGAACACCAAACAATCCATCACTACAACCTTTTTTATCGCAATCATCTCCTTGATGCCCTCTACCACAAAGGTTGTTGTAAAAAATCAGATACTCATCTTTGGGCAGTTTTTTGTTCGTTCCCAACATAAATGCCGAGGCATCAAGGTCAAAATTAAACCCTGTGCCTTCGTTCGGGTCCCAGCCCAAGCCGAGCCCTACTTTTGACAGCCCAATTTCTATGCGCTGTCCTTTTGTTAGATTGATTGCCATAATCTAAAAATAATTTAAGTTTTTATTCCGATTTATTTATCTGTTCAAACTTCCCATAATACCACCTATTACGAATAGGTGGTATTGAAAAATTCAACCACATTAACCCATTGTTTATAAACGATATACATAATTGATAATTTTTTGTTAAACGAAAGGTTAAACAAAATGTAAAACAAACATTTTGCAGCATCTTTGAGGTGCGAATTATCATATTGTTGCTCAATCGGATAGTTTTATAACAAAGATTCCGAAATGAGAAAATAATCAAATTCCGTATTAAACACACATAAAATCAATGATTTATGTACTAGTTTTCTCATTATTCCATTATAATAGTATAATTTTTCACTTTTATATCATTCTGATTGCAAATATTTTATAATTTTACGGCATTTATTTAGCATTTCAATACCACCTATTCGTAATAATCGGAACTGTTATTTCAACTTGATAATTTCTGCATTTGCCTTATCTACAACGGATTGCCCTAACGAGGCAAGATAAATACGAGTAGTGGTCTCGTTTTCGTGTCCCATACTTTCGCTGATAACTTCCACAGGAACGCCTTTGCGCAATGCCAATGTTGCCCAAGTATGGCGGGAAACATACGAACTCAACGGCTTTTCCAATTTCAACATTTCAGAAATGCGTTTCAGGCGTTTGTTGTGGTTGCGCAGTTGGCTGGTGTTGTCGCGGTTTTGCGCCGTATAAATTGGCAGCAGATAATCGTCAATCGCTTGCTGTTCATAGCGCGTTATGATTTCCTGCATACAATCTTCTATTTTAACTGTCAGCGTTTGTTTGGTCTTACTCCGTGCATAAATAATATAATCGTTTTTTACATTGCTTTTCCGAAGGTTTGCCATATCAACAAACGACATCCCGCGCATATAAAAACTGAACATAAACAGGTCGCGAGTTAACTCCAATTCGTTGTGTGTGGACAAATCCATAGTTTTGAGCCGAATAATTACCTCCTCATTTACAGCGCGTTTCACAGTTTTGTCAATGCGCGTAAAAATACTGGCAAAAGGATTTTTCTGTATTGCCAAACCGCGCTTAACCGCCTGATTATAAACGGAACGCAAAGCCCGCATATAACAGGAAATGGTATTTTTCATTACGCCCGCCGTTTTCAAATGACTTTCATATTTTCGCATTAAATCATTGTCGATATTGTCGAGCAAAATATCTTGTCCACAAAGAAAACGCTCAAAACTTTTTTTGGCCGTAACACAAATACTTGCTGTTTTTCGGCGGTTGTTGTTTGTTAAATCCTTAACAATGTAATCAATGAATGGAAACAAATAGCCGTTGAATGAATTATTGGCGTACAAATTTGCCAATTCTTCCACCGTATAATCACCCCGCATTCCGAGCAGGCGAATGAGGTCGACAATTTGTTTCAATTCTGTCTCCATTCCGGTTTTTATGTGTTCCGGTGGATTTTTCCACTCGTGCGGGTGCAAATGAAAACGAGTGCGCATCAACTTGATTTTTCGGTTGTGAATCAGTTGCAGACAGATAACGCCCTCTTTACCTTTTACCTTCGAGGATATGAATTTCAGTTTGATTGATGTATTCATTGCTATATTTTTTAGAATGAGTAGAAAAAACGGTCGGTTGCAATCTTGCTTTTGCTGATTGCCCGACCGGATTTGACATTCCAAAGTCTTTCATCAACTTCCAGTTTGCTGCTGAATTGGGCAATATTTTTGACGATAATGATTTTTTCGACAACCGGATAACCCCGATTGTTATCGGTAACTCTTTTTTGTTCTCGTTTGAGGTAAAACGATACCTTTAAATCTGTATTCATAAACTCACATTTTTTAAGTTATAAAATTACTTACTTTGTGAGTTATTTGAACAATGTAAAATACAGACAAACAACGCTATAACAAGCTAACGGATGACATCGAATTGCCGGATTTTGCGCCATTCCGAATGGGTAGCGGTTTGGAATCCGGCAGGAATAGAGAAAAGAGGGAGTAAAAAATAAAATGATTTCTATAGTTACACGAAAAAAGCCGAACCATTTACGGGCCGGCTTTTTATATCTTAAAAAGCGAATTGCTTAGTTCAGCTTATTTACACGTAAAGCCAGTTTAGACTTAAGATTTCCGGCTTTATTCTTGTGAATAACATTTTTCTTCGCCAATTTATCCAACATGGAACTTACTTTTTTGTATAATTCCAAAGCCTGAGCCTTATCTGTTGTGTTACGAAGATCCCTGACCGCATTTCTCGCTGTCTTTGCATAATAACGATTACGCAATCTGCGTGTTAACGTTTGTCTGATTCTTTTTACAGATGATTTGTGATTTGCCATCTTTTATGAACTTCTTTTTTCTGTTTATTATTGTAGCCCATAGGGGAGTCGAACCCCTCTTTCAAGAATGAAAATCTTGCGTCCTAACCGATAGACGAATGGGCCAAATTTCGGCTTAGCGGCTGCAAATATAGAGCTTATTTTTAAATCCGCAAAATATTTAATCCTTTTTTTTATATTATTTAAAATCTTACCTTTGTGGCTCAATCAGATACGAGACATGTTACACAAGACGCGTGGTATAGTGCTTCATTCTGTGGGATATAGTGATACTTATTCCATTATTCATGTCTATACCGAAGAGTTTGGGAAAGTAACTTATCTTACGGCAAAATCGAAAGGGAAAAAGACGAAAGTCAATAAATCACTTTTTTATCCTTTATCGGTATTGGATCTTGAGGTTGAACACCTGAATTTACGGGATATACACAGGATCAAAGAAGCAAAACCTCATTTTCTGTCAACCAATATTTTATTCGATCCGGTAAAAAGTTCAATAAGCATCTTCCTGGCTGAGTTCATAAGTAAAGTTGCGAAAGATATCCAGCCCAATCCTCTCTTATTCAATTATATCTGTGATTCTATCCGGGTATTGGACCTTCTTGAACGGGGAACTGCAAATTTTCACCTTGTATTCATTTTCAGAATGAGCCGTTTCCTTGGTTTTTATCCGGACATGGCGGAATACAACAATGGAATGTTTTTCGACCTTCAAAATGGAGAATTTGTGAATTATAAGCCCCCCCACCCTTATTTCCTTAATCCGGACGACAGCGGAATTTTTGCTTTACTTATGCGTATGGATTACAGCAACATGCACAGTTTCAAGCTTGTCCACACGGACAGAATCAATGTCATAAACAAGGTTTTAGAGTATTATCGGCTACATTTGTCCGACTTTCCGGAACTAAAATCGCTGGATGTACTTCAAAATTTATTTGCTTGAGAGTTTTCGAGTCATCATTGTGAACTTCTGTATGAAACGAGCATATAATAAACATATGATGCAAAACTATTTTGTAATTTCGGATAATTATTCTAATTTTGCGTCGCTAAATTTTGTGATAAAATACTATCCTGTTTTGCCTCTGTAGTTCAATGGATAGAACGGAAGTTTCCTAAACTTTAGATTCGGGTTCGATTCCCGGCGGAGGTACAAATGAACATCATAAAATGCAACATTATTTATAAACGCTCTGGCGGTGGTCAATTTTAACGACCTCAACCGTAAGTATTTTATCTTCAATTGTGTAGATGATACGATAAAATCTTTTTTTGCAGACTTACTAAATACGACTTTATGCATCGTATTTTAAGCCTCTTCGTTTAAATTCATTTCTCATCACCTCCTCAAATGGATATGGTAGGTTCTCCTTTACGTGACAACACCTCCAAACCGTCTAAAAAGTCCTCGATTAATTGATTATCGCCGTACATATCCAAATCAATCCGGACATAGCGTTTTTTCCCGGCAATATCTTTTGTGTACTTTATTCCTGATTTCTCCCATAATCCTAAAACTACTGATACGACAGAGGCAAAGATAGCCCTTTTTGACGGTAAGCAAAAGAAAACAAAGGAAATATTTGTATT
Source organism: Dysgonamonadaceae bacterium (assembly GCA_031267385.1). Lineage (GTDB taxonomy): Bacteria > Bacteroidota > Bacteroidia > Bacteroidales > Azobacteroidaceae > BNXB01. The sequence continues at coordinate 5,566 of JAIRZF010000046.1, forward strand.
TACCCTAATTTGCTGATCTTGCGGAGTTTCTCCTCGTCTATGATCTTTATCTTTCTTCCATCCAGAGCTATAACTTTCTCCGTTACAAAATTTGATAAAGTACGAATGGCATTTGATGTAGTCATATTGGAAAGATTCGCCAAATCTTCCCGGGCAAGATAAATATTGATAGTAGAATCCTCTTCCAGTCCATAACTGTCTATCAGAAAGACCAACGATTCCGCCAGGCGTCCGCGGATATGTTTCTGGGTCAGATTTACAGTCCGTTCGTCGGCAATACCCAAATCGACGGATAATTGATGAATGAAATACTTACAAAGAGCAAAATTATGCTTCAGGATATCTTCTACGATATTCATGGGGATCAGACACACGGAACTGGGTTCAAAAGCCGAAGCGGCTGTGAGGTACCTCTCTCCGGCAAAATAGGCGCGGTATGCAAAATATTGTATCGGCTTGATCATCCGGATAATCTGACTCCGTCCGCCGACACCCTCTTTGAAAATCTTTACTTTTCCTTTTAATAAACACATCAGGAACTTTGGTTCATCTTCTTCCGCATAGATCAACTGATTTTTCTTAAAATGATGAACTGAAGCGTTCTTCCGAAGCAATTCACGTTCCTTTTCATTCAACAAGCGCCATACATCACTCAAGCTGCTTGAAAAATCCACCACTTCTTGATGCCTTTTGTTCATAATGTGTTTTATAACAATGTTATATAGCACAAAAGTATAAAACATTTTTTGATTTTTGTACAAAACATCGGTTTTTTTACACAAAACAACTATATTTCTTGTATCAATTGATTAATTTTGTGGTCGACATTCATAAAAAGAGGAGGATTTTATTATAATTTCAAACCTATTGTTTTCAATATATCCATATTCTAAAAGGAGAACAACATTCCAGGCAATCCGAATATTCCGGATCTGCTTTTTAACGATTTTATTCTCAGTCTTCTTTTCCGGGTACTCCTATTCAAAGAATAAAGGGAATGACGCTTTTGCAGACAGTGTAATGACGGAAGTCTTCAAGAGATCCGAATTGTACGGGAAATACATCGTGGAATACGAAGCCCTGGCCTACATCAAAGGAACGACTCAAGTACTCAAAAAAAACTTTCTTTTCAGATTTGCTCCCAACTTTTTATCCCTCGACAAAAAAAATGATAACACCATACTCGAAAGTCTTGCACACATCCATTTTCATGCCCCCAATACTTTTACACAAAAGATCATTGCAATCAACGGAACGACTTCAAACACAGATGAACTCTACGAAAAGGCGATGCAATTCCTGAACATCAATGTTTACAATCCGACTTCATTCAATAATGAGGTACTGATGCCGACGGCAAATAAAGGATTCAAATATTATCATTTCTTCTACGATTCAACAATAGATACCCTCGGATACAGATTCCTGAAAATCAAAGTGGAACCCCAAATTAAAAGTCAGAAATTAATATCCGGATATATTTTTGTTACTGAAAAACTTTGGACTATCGCCAGAATCGAAGTAAAAGGAAAAAATGATTTTCTGAACTTTAAGGTACAAACTAACTTTGGACTTCCGGAAGACAATTTCCTTGTCCCCAAATCAACAGAACTGGACCTGCAAATAAAATTATTCGGAAACGAGGTCGTCAATCATTACAGTTCATATTACGACTACTCTTTTGTTAAAAAATATGCAAGTGAAGACGAAAGAAAAAAATTGGCCTCAAATTATGACCTGAGCGACTACTTCAGTGTAAAACCGGATTCGTTACCCATCATCAGGGATTCATTATTCTGGGAACAAAATCGCAAGACTCCGCTAACAGACGAAGAAAGACATGTTTATGAAGAATATCAGACAAATACAACCGGGGAAACGGATACAACTTTCATCAAAAAAACATCAAACCTGACTTTTACAAAAGGAGTTTTCACCCCTAAACGTTTTGAACATAACTCCACTCAATTCAAATATTCAGGACTTCTCAACCCATTGAAACTGGGGTTTTGGGGTAGAGATGGTATCACTTACTGGCAAAAATTATATTTAACACGGGAATTTGAATCCGGACGGGTGATAAGTTTCAGCCCTGATATCGGATTCATATTCAAACGAAAGGAAGTCTTTTTTAATACTCCTGTAAGCTACCTCTTTAACCCTGAGAGGATGGGACAGGTTGAAGTGTCGATCGGGAACCGGAACCAGGCGTATAATTCAAAGATAATCGATGAAATTAAGAAAACAATTCCGGACTCCATAGATTTCAATGATCTGAGCCTGAAATATTACCGCCACTATTACGCTACCCTCAATGGACAATATGAGTTATCCAATGGCTTTCTGGCTGAAGCCGGAGTTGATTACCACCTTTATAACCCGGTAAAACCGAACATTCCGGAAGAATCGTCTGTTGATCCCGGAGATGAAATCAGCAACCTGATCGATGAAAAATACAAATCATTTACTCCCACAATCGGCTTCCATTGGACTCCCAAACAATATTACCGGTTCAATGGTAAAAGAAAAGAATACCTCGGATCAAAATATCCTACCATCTCATTCGAATATGCCAGGGGAATTCCCGGTATTATGGATAGTAACAGTGATTATGAGCGGATAGAAGCAGATATTCAGCAAAGAATTCCATTGGGACTGCTCCGTTCTGTACAATACTATGCCGGAATAGGATTATTTACGAATACACACTTCGTTTATTTTGCCGACTTCAAAAACTTCAGGAGATATAATTTCCCGGAATCCTGGGACGACCGGATCGGCGGGGTCTTTCATCTTCTGGAAGGAAACTGGTACAATGCATCCGATTCGTATGCACAGTTTCACGCCATGTACGAATCTCCTTTTATCTTTTTACAGTTTTTTAAAAATGTAACAAAAGATATTTTCAAAGAACGGTTCTATCTCAGCCACCTCTACACTCCCGCCCTACCCTACTATACAGAATTAGGTTATGGCGTAGGAAATTATATATTCAATGTCGGAATATTCGTCAGTTTTAATAAAAGTGAATACGGATCCGTCGGATTTAAATTCGCTTTCGAAATTGGAAGATGATTTAAATGAACAATAGCCCGTTTTTTGCAGGAAATGTGTAATTTTGTCCCCGTAAACAATTCAAAAATCGTGAGAAATATAAAAAACTATGAAATTATGGCTCCTGCAGGCTCGTACGACTCACTGGCGGCGGCAATACAAGGAGGAGCTGATTCCATCTATTTTGGAATCGAAGGATTGAACATGCGTTCTCGCTCTTCCAATAACTTTACGGTTGAAGACCTCCGTCAAATCGCCGGGATTTGCAAGAAAAATAACATAAAAAGTTACCTCACAGTCAATACCATTATTTACGATAATGACATTGATCTGATGAAACGGATTATTGATGCCGCCAAAGAAGCCGGCCTGTCCGCAATTATTGCCGCTGATGTAGCCGCAATGACATACGCCCGGACGATAGGCGTTGAAGTTCATCTGTCTACACAGCTCAATATCTCAAATGTTGAATCCCTGAAATTTTATGCTCAATTTGCCGACGTCGTCGTATTGGCCCGCGAACTAAACCTGGATCAGGTAAAAGAAATATATACCCAAATCCGGGAACAAAATATTTGCGGCCCCAAAGGAGAACGTATCCGCATTGAAATGTTCTGCCATGGAGCCTTATGTATGGCCGTTTCCGGAAAATGTTATTTAAGCCTGCACGAAATGGATTCATCTGCCAATCGAGGAGCCTGTAATCAGCTGTGCCGCAGAGGATACATCGTCAAAGACAAAGAAAGTGAGATTGAACTGGAAATTGACAACCAATACATCATGTCTCCCAAAGACCTGAAAACCATTCATTTCATAAACAAAATGCAGGATGCCGGAGTACAGGTATTTAAAATAGAAGGCCGTGCCCGAGGACCGGAATACGTCAGAACAGTCACTGAATGTTATAAAGAGGCCATTCAGGCTTATTGCAACGATAATTTTACAACGGAAAAAATTACAGATTGGGACGTCCGGCTTAAAACAGTGTTCAATCGCGGTTTTTGGGATGGTTATTATCTCGGACAACGTTTGGGTGAATGGAGCGATAAATACGGCAATGAAGCCACCGAACGAAAAATGTATCTGGGTAAAGTCATAAAATATTTTTCCAGGTTGGGAGTCGCTGAATTTCTGATGGAAACGCAATCTCTTGAACTTGGAGACAAAATCCTGATCACGGGTGCGACCACCGGAGCTTTGTTTATTGAACCGGATGAAATCCGTGTAGACCTGAAACCGGTCGAAAAAACAGAAAAAGGCGACTTATTTTCCATGAAAGTCCCGGAAAAAGTACGTCCAAATGACAAATTATTCAAACTTATTAAATATGATCAACCAAAACTTAATTTACCAAATCGGACTGACCTTAGTCAAAGGCATCGGTCCTGTCGTAGCCAAACAGATTATTGAACATTTAGGGGAACCGGAACTCCTTTTCAGGGAAAAAGCCCGCATATTGGAACAAATCCCGGGAATTACCCGGCGCATAATCACTGAAATTCGCTCTCCCGAAGTACTCAGACGCGCTGAAAAAGAAGTCCTCTTCGTTGAAAAAAACAAAATTAAACCTTTGTATATCGGTAATGAGGATTATCCCATACGATTCAAAGAATGTATTGATTCTCCGGTTATCATGTATTTCCGGGGAAACGCCGACTTAAATACGAGTAAGATCATCAGCATCGTCGGTACCAGGAACGCCTCTGTTTACGGACGGGAAACGACGGAACGCATCGTCAAAGAACTATCCGAAGAGTACAAAGACATTTTGATAGTCAGCGGATTAGCTTATGGAATAGACTGTATGGCACACCTGTCCGCTCTAAAAAACGATTTAAAAACAGTTGGAATTCTTGCTCATGGACTGGACTTGATTTATCCCCATCAACACCGGGCAATGGCAATTGATATGCTTGAAAATGGTGGTTTGTTAACGGATTTCATGAGTGAAACAAAACCCGACCGCCAGAATTTTGTCAAACGGAACCGGATCATTGCTGGAATTTCAGATTGTACTCTGATCGTCGAATCGGCCGGTAAAGGAGGCGCTTTGATTACAGGATTTATTGTAGATTCGTACAACAGGGATTTATTTGCCGTCCCCGGAAGAATAAACGACACCTACTCCCAGGGTTGTAACCGGTTGATCAAAGAGAAGAAAGCAGCCCTTGTTGAAAATGCTGAAGATATTATGCGGGAAATGTGCTGGAAAACACGTCCACAAAAACCGCCCGAAGCAATCCAAAGGACATTACTACTAAATTTACCGGCCGAACAACAGCAGATCGTTGACATTTTAGCAAAATCGGAAAACAGGCACCTCAATGCGTTGTCTGTTGAACTCAATTTACCGGTCAGCAAACTTTCGTCTTTGCTCTTCGACCTGGAATTGGATGGTATCGTTAAAGCAATACCCGGCGGATCATATAAACTGATATAAAATTCAACATGATACAGAGAATACCCGTTTAAAATTTTGCCGAAAGATTCAATCCCAATTCCCGGTTATTTCCAAAAGGAAGGATCATTGCATGATCTAATTTAGTCCCGGCATACCATTTTCGGATCTCCGGATAAAGCCAGTAAGCAGCTTGAGTTCCTAAAATGCCGATCCCGGCTCCGGCAACAACATCCGAAAGCCAATGACGGTTATTATAAATCCGGAAAAATCCGGAAGCAGTAGCAAAAGCATAGCCTGCTACACCATACCAGATGGATTTATCTTTGAATTCCCGGCGTAAAAATTCAGCTCCGGTAAAAGCAACAGCGGTATGCAAAGAAGAAAATGCATCATGACCATCACCATCCGGGCGGGGAGTATTAATTATATTTTTAAGTAAAAACGTACTCCCTGCGGTTAACACGAAAGCGGTACCTACAATCACGGTTCTGTCTACAAAATTATGTTTTCCATGCACTCCGCACCAGTTCAGGATATACACCGAAGCCGGGGCGACAGCCGGAAAAACATTATCAATAAAAGTGTTCCCATTCCATTTGACAGCCTGATCCCGGACTTTTTTATCCAACTGTTTATCCATCGTGCCATAAACGCCGGCGGCAATAAGGACGCCGGGAATAAGCAGTTGTTTTGCCGAAAACGTAGTACCCTCTACCGTGTGAGGATAAATCTTGGAGAAAGCGATAGAATCGCAAACCTGAATCCGGGCGTGTGCTAAAACCGGAATAAACATCAGAATCAAAAATAATTTCTTCATAATATCCCCTTTATGTAAGGAATAAAAATAATACAGGCTATCACAATTGCAATAATTGCACAGAGCAATACAGCTCCTGCTGCAACATCCTTGATTTTTTTGATCATTGAATGATATTCCGGGGAAACATAATCACAGAGATACTCAATACAGGTGTTGAGCGCTTCTATCGACAAGACAACCGCAATCAATAAAAGGACAGCGATCCATTCCTGAACAGTGACTTCAAAGAAAAAACAAGCAAAAATTGCCAATATGCCGAGCAACAAATGTGTGCGAAAATTCCGCTCATTAACAAAAATAATTTTCAATCCATGAAAAGCTACGGCAAAACTTTTTAAACATGACTGTCGTTTGGGAGAATTCGGATCTAATTTCATATGTACATAATTTCTACAAAAGTAGCCTTTTATTATTATTTTTCACTTAAAATTTTGGCATGATTTTTTCGCAATCCGAAATAAATGTTTACATTTGCACGGATTCTTTAAAAGAGAACTAAACACAAAACACAGCACATCAATACTATAATGACAATTTCTCATCCTTGCTTTAATTGTTTTTTAGCTAAATTTAACACTTTAAATTTGGTTGATTTGTCATTTATGTTAGATAGAGAGAGAGAGAGAGACTTACCTAGGCTCGCGCGCGCGTCAATGTAAAAGAAATTTCTTAATTTACAACAACATAGCCCGGCTGAATTATTTGAATTTAGTCCGGTTTTTTGTACCCTATAATCCCCTTCCCCGTAGTTCATTTTCCAAAAAAGAGGTGTCGT
>JAIRZF010000135.1 GCA_031267385.1 Dysgonamonadaceae bacterium
TTGGCTTCGTCCCAATCAACAGATTATATCAGAAATCAATATAAAAACGAGATAATGGTACCCGATAATGCCAATACGCAACACGGATTACCGCTATCAGCCAAGTTTATTCTCCGTAAGGACCTTGGCTCGGGATGGGCTGTCGAAAGCGGACTGAGCTATACATACCTTTCGACTAAATATAAATGGAATAAAAATACTGCTGCACAACAGTTGCATTATCTTGGAATACCTGTGAATGTGGTTTATTACGCGATATCTAAACCCGGTTGGAATGTCTATGCTTCTGTGGGCGGAATGGCGGAAAAAGGTGTTTATTCCTACATTGACCGTAGTGACAAAGCCTCATCCAAAGCAAATATGAAAGGCTTACAATGGTCTGTCAATGGGGCGGTTGGAGTAACTTACAAGCTGTCGCGGAGCGTGGGATTGTTTTTTGAACCTCAAGTCGGGTATTTCTTCAATAATGGACAACCGGAAAGTATAAGAACCGACTGGCCGGTCTCCTTTGGCTTGGGCATTGGACTAAGATTCAGTTTATGATAATTTTTGATTGAAATGGAAAATACGCCGCTTGCAGAACGGTTAAGACCTAAAACATTGGATGAGTATATCGGACAAAAACACCTTGTCGGCAAAGGTGCGATTCTCCGCAACATGATAGAATCCGACAATATTTCGTCGTTTATACTCTGGGGACCTCCGGGCGTGGGGAAAACCACATTAGCCCAGATTATTGCAAACAAACAAAACCGTTCGTTCTTCAGCCTCAGCGCCATCAATTCGGGAGTGAAGGATATACGGGACGTTATCGAATCTGCCAAAAAACAGAAATTCTTCTCTACGCCAAGTCCGATTCTCTTTATCGACGAAATCCATCGGTTCAGTAAATCACAGCAGGATTCCCTGCTCGGAGCAGTCGAAAAAGGTATCGTCATACTTATCGGCGCTACAACCGAAAATCCTTCTTTTGAAGTAATTACGCCTTTGCTTTCTCGTTCGCAGGTTTATATATTGAAATCTTTGGACAAGGAAGATTTGGAAATCCTCCTTAATAGAGCAATAACAGAAGATATTTATCTGAAAAAGAAACAGTTTGAAATAGAAGAAATCGAAGCATTATTTCGCTTTTCGGGAGGAGATGCCCGCAAATTGCTGAATATCCTCGATATGGTGGTAAAAGTTGCCGGAGATTCCGATACTATTGTGATTAATAATGAATATATCACAAAAATTTTACAGGAAAATATCGCAATCTATGATAAAAACGGAGAACAACACTACGATATTATTTCGGCATTTATCAAATCGGTGCGGGGAAGCGACCCTAATGCCGCTGTTTATTGGCTGGCGCGAATGATTGAAGGCGGCGAAGATCCTCTGTTCATTGCTCGCCGGTTGGTCATTCTGGCGTCGGAGGACATCGGAATGGCAAATCCCAACGCTCTTCTGCTTACAAACGCCTGTTTCGATGCCTTGAACAAGATAGGTATGCCCGAAGGTCGCATAATCCTGGCGGAAGCAACTGTGTATCTCGCTACTTCGCCTAAAAGCAACGCCTCGTACATGGCAATAGAAACGGCTATCAATGCAGTGAAACAAACCGGCGACCTGCCTGTCCCTCTACATTTGCGCAACGCTCCTACAAAATTGATGAAACAGTTGGATTATGGCAAGAACTACAAATATGCACACTCTTTTCAAGGAAATTTTGTCGATCAGGAGTTCTTACCCGAACAAATTTCCAGAAGCAAATTCTATCAGCCAGGGAATAATCCGAGAGAAGTCGAAATTTTGAAAAAATTGCAAACTCTTTGGAAAAAATACGATTACTAACGGGAGTCAAATTCGCCGATAAAAAGAGCGTAAAATAATTTTTTACTATATTTGCAAATTATTTTATAATCATAACTTACTATATTTGATGAATAAAATTATTAGTAAAGAGTATTTTTCGGCTAATGTTGTACAATTTGAAGTAGAAGCGCCCCTGATAGCAAAAGCACATCGTGCGGGACATTTTGTAATCGTCAGAACCGGCTCGAAAGGCGAACGGGTACCGTTTACTATTGCCGAATCCGATTTGGAAAAAGGGACAATTACGCTTGTGATTCAACAAGTAGGAGTATCATCAACAAAACTTTGCGCTCTGAACGAGGGCGATTACATCACCGATTTGGTAGTACCTCTGGGGCAGGCGACGCATATCGAAAATTTCGGTACGGTCGTTTGCGCTTGCGGAGGAGTGGGTACTGCCCCGATGTTGCCTATTGTCAAAGCGTTGAGAGAAGCGGGAAACCGTGTGATTACGGTTCTTGCCGCGCGTACCGGAGATTTGATTATCATGGAAAAACAGATGAGAAAACTGTCCGACGAACTGATAATCATGACTGACGACGGTTCGTATGGAAACAAAGGATTGGTGACCAACGGTGTTGAAATGGTCATTCAGCGTGAAAAAGTGGACAAGTGCGTAACAATAGGACCTGCCGTGATGATGAAATTTGTCAGTCTTCTGACAAA
>JAIRZF010000291.1 GCA_031267385.1 Dysgonamonadaceae bacterium
ATGTTCCGGCAACGAGGGCTTGTTCCAGATTTTCATTGGTAGCTGTAATCAACCTGATATCCACAGGAATTTCACGGGTACTTCCCACAGGTTTAATTACTTTTTCCTGCAGCACGCGAAGCAGTTGTACCTGAATATCTACCGGAAGGTTACCTATTTCATCCAAAAAGAGAATTCCTTTGTTTGCTTCGTAAAAATGTCCGGTTTTATTGTTTATTGCTCCGGTGAATGCACCTTTCAAGTGTCCGAAAAGATCACTGGCAGCCAGTTCTCTGGATAACAATCCACAATCGACGGCGACAAACGGTCCTTTTTTCCTGTCGCTTTTTTCATGGATCAACCGGGCGATGTGTTCTTTCCCAACGCCGCTCTGTCCTTGAATGAGAACGGAAAGGTTGGTTGGTGCAACTAAGTCGACATAATCATACAATTTTTTGTATTCGGAAGAATTTCCTTTTACAAAATGGAGAGAATCAGTCTTAATTTCTTTTTTAATTTTACTCATTTCTTTTGTTTGAGATGCTTGTTGAATTTTCTTTAGTAATTCTTCCGGGTTCAAAGGTTTAGCGATGTAATCATATGCTCCTGATTTGATTGACTCAACAGCTGTCTGGATCTTTGCATATCCTGTCATCATAATAAAAATGACGTCCGGATAATCTTCTTTCACCCATTTCAGAAAGGAAATCCCGCTATCGTCGGGTAACCTTAGATCCGAAAGGACAAGATCCGGGATGTAACCACCTTTCAGCTGCTTTTTTGCATCCATAATGCTGATGACATTTCTGACATTGAACCCTTTTTTTGTCAGCCATGTTTTAAGCATCAGCCCTAATGTAATATCATCTTCAATTATTAAAGTATTCTTAATCATTGTGCCGTGTCGAGAAAATTGAATGTAAATTTCGCACAAATATAATAAAGAAAACTGAGATTTAACGTTAAAGTTATACAAGTTTTTACGTATTGTGAGTGGATTGAAGTTTTTAATGTAAATTTGCACCGGCGATAATACCCTTTTTGAGATTCTATCACATGAGATAGTTCATTTACTTTTTAGGGATTATTTGTGAATTTATTGTTTGTGAAACAGTCAGCATAAAGGAATCATGATTCATGCAATTGTATTGATAGATAGCGAAATGAGTCGAGATGTGATAAAATCGGAAGAAGAAAAATGATTATTCAAAATGTCTTTCTTTTGATTTTTGAATAATGCTTTAAAAGTATTTATATTGAATAATATGATATTGTCGGGAGAGTGAGGATAAGAATTAATTGAAATAAAATTTGAATAATTAATCTGTAATGAACTTTATTAATAATGGTATAGGATTGCTTGATGTTATCGAATTTGCCGGAACTTTTGCTTTTGCAATATCCGGGATCCGTTTGGCGTCGGCTAAAAATTTTGATTTATTCGGGGCGTTTGTCATTGGTTTTGTAACTGCAGTAGGAGGGGGAACCGCCCGTGATTTGATGTTGGGTTTACCGCCATTCTGGATCATTAATCCCGTTTATATTATTTGTTGCGCGTTTGCGGTATTTATAGTTGCTATTTACCGGAAAATTTTAGTCCGTCTGAATTATACATTTTTCACATTCGATACTATCGGATTGGCTTTATTTACCGTAGTTGGAATGGAAAAGACACTGGATTGTAACTTCCCGTACTGGGTTGCAATGGTGATGGGTACTATTACTGGATCTGTAGGAGGGATAATGCGTGATGTGCTGATAACTGAAATTCCTTTGGTATTCCGCAAGGAAATTTACGCCCTTGCCTGTTTTATCGGCGGTTTTTTCTACTGGATTTGTGATATTTTAGGATTTCCGGTAGAAATCAGCCAGTTAGTTGCTGCAGGCGTTGTCATCGCGGTGCGTTTTGTCTCGGTGAAATATCAAATCGGATTGCCTACTTTGGGGATGAAAGGGGAAACTAAAGATGAGGATCAGGGATCCCGGTAATCCCTTGTTTCTTCAGCATTTGTAATCCAAGGTCTTTCAATTTGAATTTCTGGATTTTTCCACTTCCGGTCAAGGGAAAGGAATCCACAAACAGGATGTATTTGGGAATTTTGTGACGGGCAATCTGTCCCCGGCAGTATTCCTTGACGTCTTCCGGAGTTAAACCGGCTCCTTCCCGGAGTATAATGAAAGCGCCTACTTCTTCTCCATATTTTTCCGACGGGATTCCCGCCACCTGTACGTCCCTGATGGCTTCCATGTGGTAGAGAAATTCCTCTATTTCCCGTGGATAAATATTTTCTCCTCCGCGAATGATCATGTCTTTGATGCGCCCGGTAATGCGGAAATACCCATTCTCATTGATTATGCCCAGATCTCCGGAATGAAGCCATCCGTCCCGATCAATTACTTCCGCCGTTGCCTGGGGATCTTTATAATAACCTTTCATGACCAGATAGCCGCGGCAGCAAATTTCTCCTTGTTCGCCGGGCTTACATTCTTCGCCCGTATCCGGGTTTATCACTTTGACTTCGGTGAAAGGATATTCTTTTCCGACGGTTGTACAACGGGCTTCAAAGGAATCTTCAATCACGGAATGTGTCATTCCAGGAGATGATTCCGTCAGACCGTAAACACTGGTGATATGCGTAATATGAAGTTTTTCCGTGACTCGTTTCATCAATTCGATGGGACATAAGGCTCCTGCCATAATCCCTGATCTTAAGGACGATACGTCGAACATATTGAACATTGGGTGGTCTAATTCCGCAATAAACATGGTCGGAACTCCATACAATAAGGTGCATTTTTCTTTGTGCACGGAGGCCAATACGACAAGCGGGTCAAATCGTTCGACCATTACCTGGGTAGATCCATGCGTCAGACAGGCCATGGTAGCCAATACAATCCCGAAGCAGTGAAACAGGGGGACACAGCAACAAAGTTTATCATTTTCCGTAAAATACATTCCTTCGCCGGTAAAATAGCCGTTATTGACAATATTATGGTGCGAAAGCATTACCCCTTTCGGAAAACCTGTTGTCCCGGAAGTATACTGCATGTTAACGACGTCATGGCAATTAACCCGGCTTTTCATTTCACAAAGTTCTTCATCGCTGACATTGGAGCCAAGTAACAACAGTTCGGGAGTATTATACATGCCCCGATACTTTTCTTGTCCGATGAAAACGATGTTTTTTAACTTTTGGAAACGTTCACTATTCAGGTATCCCCGTTGTGACGTTTTCAGTTCTGGAAGCATGGCGTTCACCATGTCGATGTAGCTTCCGTCAAATACGCCTTCGGTGATACAAAGTGTTTGAATATCGGAGTTTTCAACCAGATATTCCAACTCGTGTTGTTTGTAGTTCGTATTGACAGTGACGACTACAGCTCCGATTTTTGCTCCTGCGTATAAGAACGTTAACCAATCCGGAACATTTGTAGCCCAGATGCCGATGTGTGTTCCGGGTTTAATGCCGATGGCGATCATTCCTTTCGCCATGTTGTCTACCCGTTCGTTGAATTGTTTCCATGTAAAACGCAGATCGCGATCGGAATACACCATATATTCTTTCTCCGGAGTTTTTTCCGCCCAATATTCGAGCCATTGCCCGACTGTTTTGTCTGTTAATTGCATATAGATTTAGAAAGGGGTATAAATAACTGCTAAAATTTTTGATCCGTCTTTCCCGGCTGCATGTACGTGGTGTGGAACAATGGAATCGTAATAAATACTGTCGCCTTCTTCGAGAAGATATTGGTTTTTTCCATAAGTGATTTCAACAATCCCTTCCATACAAAAGATAAATTCTTCACCCTCGTGCGACGATACGATAAAATCGGCTCCATCTTCCGTAGGATCGATATGAATGATGAAAGGCTCCATGTGGCGGTCGGATTTGGCTGCGGACAAAGGGAAATAGGACATGTGTTTTTTATGCCCCATGTCGTTATTTGAGGAAAAAACAGGATTGGAATGTGATTGCTTCCTGGATATTACCGGGCCGAGTTCATCATTGTCATCGAGGAAAGTACCAAGACGAACCCCCAGCACACGTGAGATCTTGATCAATGAAGCTAATGAAGGTAATCCTGCATTTTCTTCAATCTGACTGATCTGATCAATTCCTAATCCGGAACGTTCAACCATTTCATTTATAGTGATTTGTTTTGATTCCCGAAATGATTTTATTCTGTTTCCTATTAATTTGTTATTATTCATTGTATTTTAATTTGACATTTTCGCAAAAAAATAATCTAATGTTTTAAATTCCTGCAAAAGTAATACAATTTCAATTATTTACAAACTTTGTGCGAGATAAAATCAGTTCAATTGTAAATAGGTACAGACGGGATAGTGGTCGGAATTTCTGATACTCCTGTCTACAGTGCAATTATAGGCTTTAATATTTTTGCTGTGAAGAATGTAGTCAATCCGGAATAAAAAACGATGACTGTTGTAGCTGATACCTAATCCACTCCCCGTATCAACGAAAGCATCCCTTAAATTTCCCTTGATTTTATACCGGGAGTATGAAATAGGAGTGTCATTGAAGTCTCCACAAACGATAATGTATGGATTTTTATCGTTTTTGATGTATTCCGATACAATTGCAGCCTGTTCCGCTCGCTCTTTGAAAGCCGGAGTCAGTCGTTTGGTTATTTTTATAGTCAGATTATCTAATTTTTGAGAATCGAACTCTTTAGTCAGACCATAATACTCGTTTCGTTCTTCCATAGATAATTTATTGGATTCCAGGTGATTATTTATTAATGTTGTCTTTTTGCCATTAATGTCCAGTTCAACCATGAAAGATCCATTGTACTTGCTGTCAAAAGGAATTTCCCTGAAAGATAAAATAGGGAACCGGGAAAAAATGGCCATACCGATGATTTCCGACCGTCGTGATTGTTTTAGCTTAAGGAGTCTGGAATAAGGATATGAGTTAAGCGTTTTTTTAATGTCATTTTCTTTCAAATGATTTCCGGATGTTGTAGAGGCATATTCCTGAATACAAACGATGTCTGCATCGCTGTTTGCGATATATTTCAAGATCGCATTGGGCTTTTCTTTTGTATGAGGTTTTTCGTGTTCAAACTTCATAACATTGTAAGTCAACAGCTTGATGCAATCTTCCGGAACATTTGTAGTCTTGAAATGAAATGGGAAATAAGTTGAAACGGATCCCCAGCAGATCAATATTGTTATTCCATAGGCAATACTCCATTTCCATCTGCCGGCAACAAGTAAAACGACTGAGCCGAAAACAACCGCGATAAATATGAAAGGGAAAATCATTCCCAAATAAGAGAAAAAGACTGAAAAATGGGGGGAAATACGATTGGAATATGCCGAAAAGACAAAGATAAGCAGGGCTATCACATTGATAGCCATAATTATCCATTTACCGATTTCCTTCAATTTACACATTAGTTCTTACTTGCATCAAATAATTTTTTCTTTTCTTCGGCAGATAAGCTTCCATAACCGGATTTTTTTATCTTGTCGAGTATTTTGTCAATTTCTTCATTGGAAGTATTTTTTCTTGCATTATATTCGTATTCCGATTCGAATCGCTTGTATTTAACATACATCCGGTTATCCTTTTTTGTAAATAAATTAACAAATAAGTCGATAATTTTGTTGATCCAGGATGTGATATCAATGCCATTTTTCATGCATCCGGAAAATACAATACCGATGACGGCTCCTCCGATATGTGCAAGATGTCCGCCTGCGTTTAAGGATGTTACAGATAATAAATCTATTCCAAGAGAAATAAGAGCCACATATATAATCTTTATATTGCCTAGAAAAAGCAGGCCGATTTCAAAATCTTTCTTGTAAAAAGCGGCGGCAAAAACAATTGCCATCACGGAAGCAGAGGATCCGATCAGACAACCGAGGTAGGTCATGTTTTCGAAAAATGGAAAAAAATTGTATGATAAAACGAACAGAACGCCACCCAATAAGCCTCCGAGTATATAAATTCCTCCCATTTGTTTAGGCAGGAAAAACAACAGGAATATTTTTCCAAACCAATATAACCAAAGCATGTTGAACAATATATGCCAAAAATCAAAATGAACGAACATATATGTTACCAAAGTCCAGGACTTGAAAAATAATTTTTCAAAATCCGACGGGAGTTTAAATAAATCAAAGAAATATTCCGGGCTTGAATGAAACAGCGTGTAAAATACCCCGACAATTTTCAGTATTAAGAAGACCGCTATATTGATGGCAATCAGATTTGACAGGACTGATCTTTGCCGGAAATAGCGCTCAATACCGTTGATAAAAGTTCCCATTTTTCTTGTCTTTATTTTTCCAGTATAAAATTAGTAATATGCCGAAGATCATTCCCCCCAGGTGTGCAAAATGGGCAACATTATCTCCACTTCTGTTTGCTACGCCTAAATACAATTCAATCAGGCCGTAACCGATAACAAAATATTTGGCTTTGATCGGGATTGGAATAAACATGAGGAATAAGGGTGCATCAGGAAATAACATGCCAAAAGCGAGCAACACTCCAAACACAGCTCCTGAGGCTCCTATAGTAACAGAATTGAGCATTAAGTTTAAATTTCCCGCTCCCGGGTCGGAATAATTCATGCCTTTTTGCAGTAAATCAAAACCTTCGGTGCGAATAACCTCCAGCACATCGTCGGGTATACCTCCGGTCATGGATTTAACGCGCAGGTAACATATCAGTAGTTGTACCAGGCCTGCACCAATTCCGGTTACCATATAATATGTAAGAAATTTTTTTGGTCCCCACCTGTTTTCGAGGCTTCCTCCAAACATGAACACGGCAAACATATTGAAAAAGAAGTGGGCGAACGCGACATGCGTGAACATGTATGTAATGGTTTGGAACAGGTAAAAACCTTGTGAACCCGGAAAATGTAACCCTAAGATGTTTGACAGGTCGAAATAACTGCGCCCCAGTACGAAGCAAGCTAGCCATACAATAAAATTAATGATCAGAATGTTTCTGGTTACAGGAGGGATTGCGGATAGAAAATTGTTATTTTGGTAGTTAGACATATTCATTATTTTTTTGAATAAAGATACAAACTTACGTAAAATTCTCAATTAGCAAAAAAGTAATTTGAACTTTTTTACTTTACGATGTGTTTTTTATATGAGTCCGTGTATATTCGGGGTATAATGCAGCCATTTTTTGCATTTTTTGTCGAAAAATAAAAAATATATTAAAAAAATGCATCAAATGTTTGAAAATTAATGATATATGTCATATATTTGACCTCGAAAAAATAAGACGTTTAATTTTAAAATGTTTAATATATTAAAATTTTTAGTCATGAACAAAACAGAACTTATCAATGCAATTGCAGCTGAATCCGGCTTAACAAAAGCTGATTCTAAAAAAGCTCTTGATGGTCTCACTGCCGCTGTCACAAACGAATTGGGAAAAGGTGGAAAAATCGCTTTAGTTGGCTTTGGAACTTACTCTGTAACTGAAAAAAGCGCAAGAACAGGTATCAATCCAAGGACTAAACAACCTATTAAAATTGCAGCTAAGAAGGTTGTTAAATTCAAACCAGGTGCTGATTTAGCTAAAGCTGTTGCAAAAAAATAATTTTTGCCGAAAAAAAATAGAAAAGGCGTCCGGAATACGGATGCCTTTTTTATTTTCCGTTTTTTCCTGTTATACCGTCTATCTTATGATCGAGTTGTTCAAATAAAATCGAGTTGTTCAATAAATATGTATTATTTCCCAGATTAATATAAACTTAAAAATAAAATTGGCTTGATTTTTGTTTACAAAATGGTAAATATATTTACTAATGTTAAACAAATGTTCACCTCGAATAAATTGCTATTTATTTTCATATTATTAACCTTTGTTTCCTGCTATAAAGAAACACCGGTATATGTAGTTTCGGATTTCGTTATTGAAGTTCAAAATGATAATTATACAGCTCCGATTAAACTCATGTTGGACAATAAAACAACAGGAGCAGATCAATATTTATGGACATTTGAAGGAGGAGAACCTGCCGGTTCAAATAAAAAAAATCCGGGAGAAATTATTTATAGTGAATCAGGCGTTTTTCCCATTAGATTAGAAAGTTGGAACCATTATCATAGAGATTCGAAAGAATTGACTATACGTGTGGATAGGGCTGCTATATTGGATTTTGAACCTAGGATTAGGATTAATTCGTTTGTTCCTGCAGAAATTGAGATAATCAATAATACTTTGGGAGCGGATTCTTATGAATGGTTTTTTGAAGGAGGGGTTCCGGAAACAAGTTCAGAACAAGTTCCTCCTCTTATTCAATATGCTCATCCCGGAGAGTATGCAATTATATTGAAAGCGGTGTCCGGACGAAAAGGATATGAGATGACAAAAAAAATAACTTTATTTCCGGAATTGTCAGTTGATTTTGAAATAGAACCCTTTTTTGAGTGTGTTGATATGGAAGCGCCATGGAAAGCTTTTGTGAATAATAAATCTATAAGTGCTTTGAGTTATAGTTGGAATGCTCCAGGCGGAAGATTAAAGAGTAGTACAGAAACTTGTACGGAAATTTATTATGATAATCCCGGAACTTATTTTTTGTCATTAGAGGCTCAAAATGGGAAACAGACGAAGACAAAAACCGTTGAAATAGTACTTAAACAGAATTCAAATCTGCAAATACTGGAAAATGTAAACCTGGGGATCAGTGATAACAAAGAAAACGGATGCTTTTATTCTTGCAGGAATAGAAATGTTATGAAAGCAGAGGATGTTAATACCGAAACAGGAAAGACAGTCGATTTCATCTTTTTTGGATTAAATCAAAATTTTAATTACTGTCTTTTTATTTCTCCTGATGAAGCTGAAGAATTTGTGTTTTCCCCAATTCCTGAAGCGATAAAAACCTGGTTTATAACTATTTTGGAAAATTCGGGAATTTCATTTTCTTCAACTGATTTTGACGCGATGAAAGATGATTCGGCGTTATGTCAATTGCCGATTAAAGAAAAACACACAGGAAACCGGTATTTTAATTCATCACTATGTCCACGGATTGTACTGTTTGAGACATCAGATGGGAGAAAAGGCGCAATTAAAATCAAGCGTTTTGTGTCACAAGGTCTTGATTCATATATTGAAGTTGATATTAAAGTACAGAAAGAAGGAAAACCTTAAAAAAAAATTCTGTGAAAAAACACCTGTTTTTAACCGTATTGGTATTTATTTCCATACCTGTTTTTTCTCAACAGGTAGATTTAACAAATACAAAGGAGATGTTCTCCAAAGATAAATTATTGAAATTGGATGGAGGTTTTTCCGCCAGTACAATAGCTTATACCGGGAACGAACAATACGCACGGGATCCATTAACTTATTATTTGTCCGGAAATATCAATCTTAACATATTGAATCTGATGAACATCCCATTTTCTTTTAATTTCACTAATTCAGGTTCCAACTACACTTACCCGACAATGCCCAATCGCTTGTCTCTTCATCCGACATATAAATGGGTTACCGGACATTTTGGAGATGTTTCCATGAATTTTTCGCCTTATACTCTCAGTGGGCATTTATTTACAGGAGCAGGAATTGAATTGAATCCCACTTCATTTCCGGTTAAAATCAGCGCCATGTATGGAAGATTGCAGAAACCGGTTGAATATGGGGAAGGAAATCAAAATGCACTTGCTTCATACAAAAGAATAGGGGCAGGTGTAAAGATTCGATACGAAAAAGAGAAATATCAGTTTGGCGTTACCTTGTTCGGAGCAAAAGATTATAAAAATTCGTTACAATGGAAGCCCGACAGTTTAATGATATTTCCTAAAGAAAACAAAGCTTTTAGTGTTGATGCAACAATTCCATTGATTGAAAATATGCGATTGAATGTTGAATACGGGACCAGTATTCTAAACCGGGATGTCCGTGTGGAACCGGATATTTCCGAAGCAATTTATCATGCAATAAAATTATTATTAAACTACACATTTAAAAGCAATACCGTAGGGATCGGTTATGAACGTATTGATCCCGGATATGAAACATTGGGGGCATATTATTTCAATAATGATTTGGAGAACATCACACTGAACTATGCCAGGCCGTTTCTGAACAATAAAGGGAACGTTTCTTTAACCGGGGGAATACAACATGATGATCTAAAGAATGAAAAGGAGTCCCAAACACGACGATTCGTAGCTTCTGCCAATGTTAATTACGCTCATTCCGAACGTTTGAATTTCAATCTTTCCTATTCGAGTTTTCAAACGTATATGAATATCAAATCGCAATTCGATTATATCAATGAATTGACACCATATGATAACCTTGATACATTGGATTACACGCAATTATCACAAAATATCAACCTTGGAATGGATTATATTATAAGTCGTTCGGAATCCAAAGCTCAAAATCTGAATCTGAATTTGAGTTATCAGGAAACGGCCGATAAACGTGGAGATATTGTTCCGGAAGGAAATTCTTCACTCTTTTATAATGCATCGTTAGGATACGGAGTTCAATTTATACCTCGTCAGATGAATTTTAATTTAATAATGAATTTTACATCGAACAAGATGGAAGGACAAGATTCGTATGTTATAGGACCTACATTTTCTTCTAACATGCGTTTTTTTGACAAAAAGATGACTTCCGGTTTTGGTTTTTCATATAATGGAAATTATGTAGACGGGGAGAGGCGAGGAGAAGTATGGTTGCTTCGTTTCAATGCCGGTTATCTTTTTTTGAAGAAACATAATTTTACCTTGAATGTGATTTACAGAAATAATCGTATTGAAAATAACATAAGGAATTTACATACAAACGGATTAACGGTAACAGCCGGATATAATTATAAATTTTAAAAATGAGGACAAAATTATTTTTACCTGTTATTTTGTTTCTATTTGCGTTTGTTTTACAACTTAGAGCAAATGAATCGGAGGTGACTGAAAGTTCCATATTGCCGCTGGCACAACAAGTATTCGGTAGTTTGGATGCTTCCGGGAATTATACGGATAATCTGGGTTCTTCCGACCTGAACGTATTGCCGATAGGTGTGAAACAGAACATAGGCAATAATGAATTTGCAGTTGCGATCAGTAGTGTTGTTTTTGGGTTGACTCATGCCGAAATAACCATATTTGCGCGACTCAGGATTCCTCAAGGGAATAAAACCTTATTTTTTGCAGCCCAGGGGATAGGTTTGTCATATGGCGGTAATATTGTAGGAGACGCCTCATTGGTATTACTTGAGGATGTAGATATTCCATTTGGCGGCAATGCTAAATTTACGCTAAAAGGCGGATTTGATCAGGAAACGGGAAGAGGGGTGAATTTAACCTCGGTGAGTATTGATTGTAATGGATTTAAGGAACTGATGGTAACCGGAGAGTTCGAAATATCAAAATCTTTAGCGACAACAGTTGGCGCAGATGGCGTTTCTACCGGAAATTCCGTTAAAACGACCATTCAGACAAAAATTTCGGATTGGAATGATTTTATGTTGGCAGTAACTTTACCTCCATTTCAAATCACGGGGTTGAATGGATTTATTTTTAATATTCAGGAAGCCACTTTTGATTTTAGTGATTTATATAACGCTCCCGGTTCATCTATTGAGTCCGGAGACCCTTTATGGAGGGGTGTTTATGCCAAAAATCTGACGGTTACGATGCCAAAAGAATTCTCAAAAGGGAATGAAAAAACTTCCTTTACGGCTCAGGATTTATTAATTGGGAGTAATGGGATTACCGGAGATTTTTTTGCAAGAAATTTGTTGTCTAAAAATGAAGGAAATGCATCCGGTTGGGCGTTTTCGTTGGATTTGTTTCGTTTGAAAATAGAAGAAAACAGGATAACAGAGGCATTAGTTGAAGGAAAAGTTGAATTACCGGTATGTGAATCGGCAGAATTGAAGTATACAGGTTATATTGATGCGGATAATAACTATTTGATTCGAGTAGAGAACACCGATTCTTTATACTTTGATCCGTTTTTTGGACGAGCTGTCCTGGCTCCTAATTCTTATGTTCAGTTATTGGTGGATGATGGAAAATTCAAACCGGAGGCTATGTTGCATGGTTACATGGATATAAAAACAACAATATCGACCACGGATAGCCCCTCTCAAACGGCAGATTTTAAGCGGATCGAATTCCGGGGGTTTCATATTATGACTTATAGTCCATATATAAAAATCACTTATTTTGGGTATGATGGAGAGATTGATTTGTTGAAATTTCCGGTTTCAATATCACGAATTGCTCTTGAGACCAAAGGAGAGGAGGCTTCTTTAGGATTTAATATCAACCTGAATTTGGATGAACGTTATTTGAGCGGGAGTGTACGGTTGGAAATACTTAGTCGTTATCAGGGAGGGAAATGGAGATTTAATACGGTAAAATTATCGGAAATAGCCATAGAAGGAGATATTGCCGGAGTAATGTCGGTAAAGGGTTCTCTGCAGATAATGGACTCTCATCCTGTTTATGGAGATGGTTTTTCCGGGAGTCTTACCATGGATTTTAAGAAAGTAATGCCACAGGCATCCGTTGAAATGAATGCTGCGTTTGGGAAGAAAGATAATTATAGATATTGGTTTGCCGATGGTCTTGTCGGTTTTCCCGGAGTTGGAATTCCGCTCGTCCCTCCGATCAATATTTCCGGTTTTGGAGGCGGTATGAGTTATAATATGAAACGAACGATAAATGGCGGCTTAGGGTCTTCCAAAACAGGTTGTGGATATATTCCGGATGAAAGTTCCGGAATCGGGCTTAAGGCCGCCGTAAAATTCAATATGGCTAAAGACAATGTGATGAATGGGGATTTATCTTTAGAGATCACTTTTAATGATCATGGAGGAGTTAATTTTGTCGGGCTTATTGGTTATGCTAAATTTTTGGAAGCTCCTTCTTTTATTCAAAAACTAGAAAATTTATATAAAACCTATGTGGATTATGAGGCCGATAGTGGTAAAAGTGCGGAAGAGTTGGCTCGAGTTAAAGCCTATGATCCGGAAACAGCGGCAAAAACTTTAACACCGGCTCTTCAATCAATATCAGGCGCCGCATTTGCGGCTTGCCTGGCAATTCAGTATGATTTTGAAAATAGCACTTTGGATGCTAATTTCGAGACTTATCTTAATGTAGGAGGAGTCATCAGAGGAAGCGGCAGTGGAAATTCCATGGGCCGGACGGCATTGCATATTTCACCTGGCAACTGGTATTTATTGATTGGGACACCGGAAAGCCCCGTTGGAATAAAAATAGGAATTCCACATTTATCGACGGTAAGCACGGAATCCTATTTTATGATGGGAAATGATTTGCCGGGTTCTCCTCCACCACCTCCGGAAGTGGCGTTTATACTTGGTTCTGAGATAAGTGATTTAGATTACATGAGGAATTTGAATGAACTGTCTGCGGGTAGAGGATTTGCTTTTGGTTCAAAATTGAGTTTTGATACGGGAGATATGACATGCCTTGCTTTATATGCCCGTTTTATGGCTGGAGTCGGAGGAGACGTCATGTTGAGAGATTACGGAGATTTAAAATGTGCCGGAAGTAATAATAATATAGGGATAAACGGTTGGTATGCAAATGGACAGTTGTATGCTTATTTGTATGGAGAATTGGGCGTTAAAGTAAATTTAAAAATTATTAAAGGTCGATTTGCCATTATTCAGGGAGGAGCAGCTGTGTTATTGCAGGCGCAACTTCCTAACCCGTCCTGGTTTGGAGGAAATATGGGTATTCGCTTTTCTATATTGGGAGGACTTGTAAAGGGGAATATGCGTTTTAAATTCACACTTGGAGAGAAATGTGATTTTGTGATCGAGGGAGGCAGCCCACTCGATTATACGATTATCAGCGATTTGACTCCCCGTAATGGAGCCGGAGATGTCGATGTGTTCACTTCACCTCAATTGGCTCTCAGTATGCCGGTCAATAAATCGTTTATTGTAGATGATGAAGATGGAACGGAAAAAGAATATTGTATCAATATTGACGAATTTACCCTTTGGAGAGGTTCTTCCCGTATTGTCGGAAAGGTTGAGTATAATAAAGACGGAGACGTTGCTACTTTCGTATCTCATGATATTTTACCTCCAAATGAAAAATTAAAATTGGAAGTAAAAGTAGGATTTAAAGAGTATAAAGGCGGACGATGGGTCGATCATTCCGGACAGGAAATACGGACGATCGAATTTAAGACCGGGTCGGCTCCTACCAGTATAGCAATGACAAATATTTCATATTCTTATCCTGTTATAGAACAGCGCTATTTCTATTCGAATGAATCTTCACAAGGATATGTACAATTAGAAAAGGGTCAGCCTTATTTGTTTGAAGGTAATTGGGATTATGAATGTCGTTACATTAAAGATGGAAATATACAAAAAACAGTAAGGTATTCATATAATCCGTCAAGCAAAAGATTAAGTTTTGAGATTCCCCAAATTTCCAATTCCAGAGGTTATGGTTATGGAATTCAATTTGTAGCAGTGCCCAAAGGAAGCGGCGGAGGAAGTATAGATCACAGTGAAAAGACAGAAATTTCAATGTATGATGATGGGGAAAGTTCTGTAACTCAGACAGTCGCAGTTGCCAAGGATGTTGTTTCATCTGGAGACGAACGTGATTTGTTAGCATTTGGATTTACATTCAGTAAACATGGCTCTTTTGCGGATAAACTCTCCAAATTACGAATCGGCAATATGAAGTCCAGAGAAGCATCATCGTCTGTTTATAGCTTGGGAAGGGCTGTAAGTAATTTTGAAGGATTTGACGATGCGGAACTTTTTGGGACAAAATATTCCGGAAATCCTCTGGTTAATGCAACAGCTACACTTGATGACTATTATTTCCAGAGTATAATAAATCCGCTTATCTACGCCGAATATCCTATTAACGGATTCATCAGGCTGGATAGTGAAGAATATGGAATACCTCCGTATAAGGGAATCGGAATTTATCATCAAACGGATATGTTTCCGTATACATACGACCTGGAAGTGATTTATTACGATCATTACCGGAAATTGTCATACGATGTTATTTACAATAAAATTATTTCTCACCCTCTTTATAATTCACGTTACTTTCCATTGATGCATAAAGGAGATTATAGGGTCGTTTTACAATATGTATTCCCGGATGGTTCATTGGGAACCGGAGGTGAGTTTATTTATGAAAAATAAAGAAAAAATTGATATGAGAACCTATTGGAATGTTTTTTTCTTGTTGTTCTTCAGTGCAAGTTTTTTGTACGGGAGACAAGATACGGTTAATATTCAGTTAAATGTTCGAAATGTTGGGGATAAAGTGTTATTGCGTTGGGCAGTTACAACTCCCAGGGCATGGAAGTTGATGAATACTACGGGTTTTTTTGTCGAACGTTATACAATTGCCCGGGGAGGGAATATTTTGCCGGAACAAGAGCGTAAATTATTGACTCCAACAGCATTAAAGCCACTTCCTGAAGAAGCCTGGGGACAAATTGTCAATAGAGACCAATATGCCGCACTGATAGCTCAGTCGTTATTTGGAGATTCTTTTGAAATAATAGGAATGGCTTCTTCCAATGCAATAGAAAAGATTGTAGATCAGGCGGAAGAATTGGAACAACGACATTCATTTTCTTTGTTTTCTGCAGATATGAGTTTTGAAGCGGCCTGTTATGCCGGTTGGGGATTGACCGACAATGAAACGGCAAAAGGAGAACGTTATCTGTACCGAGTCATTCCGGCGTCCGATAAGATTATTTATACCAATGGGGGATATGGATTTGTTGTTATGGATTCATATAAAGAACTTCCTCCTCCCGTTTATTTTTCCGCTGAATTTGGAGATAAAATGGCATTGCTTTCCTGGAATGTACGTTTGCAAAAAAGTTTATTTGTGTCATATTGGGTAGAAAAATCAGAAAATGGGAAAAATTTCAAGAAAATGGATATTCCGATAACTTCATTTCAGGAAACGCCTAACGGACATCTGGTATACGTGGATTCTCTTGACCAAAATAATAAAACTTATTATTACCGGGTGAGAGGACAATCCATGTTTGGAGAAATAAGCAAGCCTTCGGAGGTTATATCCGGAAAAGGGATTGAGGAGTTGAAAGCAGTTCCTCAGATTACCCGTTATTTTATCAATGAAACAGGAAGCGCTGAGATAGAATGGAGTTTTGATGAGGCATATAATCATCTGCTTCAATCGTTTTCATTGCATCGAGCCGTATCCGATACATCTGCCTATGAAACTGTTGTGGCGGATATTAAGCCCGAGGGGAGGCGAATCGTATTTGACAGGTTGCAACGGAGTAATTATTTTACGATCTCTGCAAATCCGCACCACGGGCAACCTAAGGTTTCTTTTCCGGTTTTAATTTTACCTGTCGACACCGTTCCGCCCTCCCAACCATCCGGTTTACAGGCATCAGTAGATTCTACCGGGATTGTTTCCATCTCATGGGAGCCTAATCAGGATATCGATATTCTGGGTTATAAAATTTATCGGGGAAATAAGGCGGGAGAAGAATTGATAGCAATACACAAAGAGCCTGTTATTGATACAGCGTGTACGGACACGGTGGATCTGTTGAATCTGAATACTCATGTTTATTATTTTGCAATAGCTTTCGATAAGCGTTATAATCAATCAATTCCTTCCGATACTTTCCGTTTGGAAAAACCCTTGCAAATTCGTCCGTCGTCTCCGGTGTTTTCAACATATCGTTCAACTCCGGAAGGAATAGTGTTAAATTGGATAAATAGTCCGGATAAAGAAGTGGTAAAACATACTTTGTACCGGCAGGAAAAAGATAGTCTGGAAATAGAGACACTTGCTGTTTTTGAGGGTGCAAATGTAAGTCAATACAATGATTCCCTGATTGACGGGAATACACTTTACGTTTATACCGTCACGGCTACAGGAAAGTGGGGCGCTGAATCGGAGCCTTCTCCGTCATTGACAATTCGTTCGATGCCTCAAAGTGGAATGAAAATCGTACAATCATTTCACGCAGAAATAAATATGGAAGCAAGATGCATTGATTTATTCTGGGAGGTTTCCAGGACGGATAAAATTGATTACTTCAAAATATATAGAAGTGAAAATGACAAGAAGGTGACGCTTTGGAAAGAAATTCCGGGAACCGAAAGTCGATTTTCCGACTTGACGGCTCAACCTGGAGCTAAACAAAACTACCTCATTATAGCGGTTTTGAAAGTTGGAGGGGAATCAAATTCTCTGAAAACTTCTATAATTTTTTAAAACGGGACAATGATGAAAAAACAATTTGCACTGGGAATTATATTGTTTTTCTGTTCAATAAATATTGTTGCACAGAGATATAAAATAGATGTTAATGTAGGCGTATACAGTAAACATCATAATATTGAAGACAATAGCAGGTATGAGGTAAAAGTGTATAATACGAATGGGACTCTTCTGTTCACTTGTGGTAAACAAATCGGACAAAAAGAAAAAAAGTGGGGTTATTACAGCCATACTACTACCGTTACCGGGGCTATCGGAGAAGTTACATGTTATGGTTGGCATAGGGATGATCCTGACTGGGAGAAGCCTTATACTGTCGGAAATGGAGGAGATTCTTTTAATTTTTCAATCAATAATTGTTGTAAAACCACCCGGATGAAAGGCTATTTTATGGGCGGTAATTGCGTAGAAAACAGCTATGTAGATGTGACAATTACACCAATAGATGTGAATGCCTTTTTTCAAGAGGCCGGAAGCAATTCATTTGTGTCTGGCCAAACCGGGAAATTACACAATAACGAGTCTGTTTCTATTAAGGCAACAGAGGGGTATCCGTATGGATTTTATTCTAACTGGGAATATCGTATTAGCAGTGATGGTTATGAATCTTCGTATATGTCTGTTCCATCACACTTGAAAAGTGGAAATGATCTCAATTTTACAGGAGTTCAATTGTTGGGGAATGATTTTTTTAAATACTTATTAAACGGCAGGGTGGAGGTTCGATTGAATTATGGCTGTGGGTATTCTATGCCTGTAATTTTGAATTTAGAACTGGTGGCGCCTAAAATTGTTCGATCGGAAGTGATCGATCAGGGATGTTCGGGCATTGGTGATGTGAAAATCGCATTAGAACTGGATCGTGGATTATATTCCGGAGAAGCAATCACGATCAGGAGTAAATCGGTTTCCGAGCAGGGAGAATATATGGATGATTGTTCCATTGAATTAGACGGAAATCGTTGTATTGTAAGTGGTAATTTCAATGGAGAATACCTCTTTAAATTGAGTGGAACCTACCAGGATGCGAGTATGTCTTCAGCTGCAGCAACGTTATCAATGCTTCCGGAACATTCATGCACTGTTTCTGTTTTGCCGCCGCCACCTCTTGAATTTACCGGTAACCCTGTGACCACTGATCAGATCTGTGCCGGTGGAAATGACGGTTCTATCTCTATAACCGCAAAAGGAGGATCCTCCAGGCAATATATGATCAAATGTATTCATGAAGATGGATCAATATATGAAAGTGAATTAACTCCCACTCCGGTGTCGGAGGGCGAAGAAGCTGAAATTTCTATAACAGGTTTGAAATCAGGATATTATGATATTTATTTATTCGATGCCAAAGGTTGTGAAGGGATTGAAATGGCGGTCGCAGAAATTGTAGAGCCCGACTATCCGCTTGTAATTGAAAATGAAGAAATTTTTAATCCTACAGCCAATGGCAAAAACAACGGTTTTGTCCGTATTACTGTTTCCGGTGGCGCTGAGCCTTATCATCTCGTGGTGGAAAAAAGCGGACAACCTTATCAGGAATTGGATGGAATTTCGCCTGAAGAAGGAGGCGAGTCCCTGATTTTAATAAAAGATCTGTCTCCCGGAGAATATTTCGTTGAATTATTTGATGGATCCGGATGTTCCCTGACATCGGAATTCACTATAAAAGATCCGCCACCTATTTTTATTGATATTACAGAGACTGCCCATATCAATTGTGGAGGCGAGCATACGGGGGCATTACATGCAAATGTTACCGGAGGATATACTCCATATAAATATGAATGGTATCACGAGTCAGGGTACTATGAATATAAGGTAGGAACCGATAGCCCGGATTTGACGGCAATTCCCGCAGGAAAGTATCGTTTGAAAATCACCGATAATCAAGGAAATGTGATTTGGACGGAATCTTTTGAGCAAACGGAAGAAAGTAGAATTACGGCGACATTTTCCAATTCCAGCCTGAGATGCAGGGGGGATCATGATGGAGAATTGGAAGTCTCTTTTTCCGGAGGTAGCGGGCCGTATACCTATGAGTGGCTGACCGGTAATCCGGATCATACAGGACTAACTATTTCCGATTTATCAGCCGGAGATTATTCTATTCGTATCACGGATGATTTGGGGTGTACGATTACAGAAACCGGTTATGTTGCCGAGCCTGATCCTCTAAATTTTAATCCTGTAGTAACAAATCCTTCCTGTTTCGGAATGGAGAACGGTACAATAACGATGTATATGTCCGGAGGAACAGCTCCTTATAATTATTTCTGGTCTAATGGCGTATCCGGAGGTGAAAATCGGATCATTTCTCTCTCTGCAGGAGATTACGACGTAACGGTTGAAGATACTTATGGTTGCGAACAGGTCTTCAAAGCATTTACCTTAGTTGCTCCTACCGAATTGAAGGTAACACAGGGAGCTTCCAGGCCTGCAAGTTTTGAGAAAAAAGATGGATATATCAGTATATACATTACAGGAGGGGCGGTTCCCTACACTGTTCGTTGGTATGATGAAGCAAATAAACAAATATTTACAACGTCATTGGTGAAAGAAAGTAACGAACTTTACCTGGCAAAAGCGAATAACCTGTCTGCCGGTATTTATAATGTGGTAGTAACTGACGCCAATTACGTCAATCAGGCGGCTTACAGTTCCTGTAAAATAGAGCAACGGATTGATGTATCCGAAATACCACCCTTAGCTGTTATTATTACCGAAACGCAACCAATAACTTGTCACGGGTACAATGATGGTAAATTGGAGGCTGTGATTATGGGAGGGCTTCCTTTCGAATCGGGCGACCCTTATTTGTATGTTTGGTATAAGAATGATGTGAATATGGGTGTGGGTAGTTTAAGTTTGAATGATCTTAATCCCGGTAATTACAAAATAAAAGTAAAAGATGATAACAATACGGAAATCGTATCTTCGGTTTTTGTTCTGCGAGAACCGGATATATTAACTTATACACTGAATGTAAATTCCTTGACTTGTCACGCGGATTCATCCGGTTGGATTCGGATTGATACACAAGGAGGTACCACTCCGTATAGTTATGAGTGGGATTCCGGAGAAACAGTAGAAGCGCTCGATAATTTGACTGCGGGAACATATCCGTTTGTTGTGATAGACGCCAGGGGATGTTATACAATCGGAAGCGCTGTTGTGGAAGAACCCGACAGCATGGATGCTGAAATTACCATTAAAATGCCATCGTGTTATGGAGATACGAATGGACGTATTGATCTTGTCGTTTCGGGAGGGACTACTCCGTACAATTATTTATGGGGTGAAGAAGATCCCGTTCTTTCGTCTTATCTGGACAATATCGGTAGCGGCACGTACGACGTAAAGGTAATGGATGAGAATGGATGTAATTTCAAAAAGAGAATTGAAATCCCTCAACGAACACAGCCCCGCATCCGGTTGAAGGAAAAGAAAGATCCTTTGGCTTTTGGCGGAAATGACGGGCATATATTGATTGAAATTTCAGAAGGAGAAAGCCCATATAAAATATTCTGGACAAATGAATTCGGAGAGTTGATTTATGAAGCGGAAGCAACAAGCGGAACCGATCCGGTCATTCATTTATATGGAATTTCCAAAGGGCGGTATTTTTTGAGGATCGAGGATGTGAATACTCCGGATAATTTAAATCCTGGAGAAATTTGCGGATGTGTAGATACTACTTCTTTTTATATCGACGAACCTCCTTTGCTGGAAGTCTTTTTGTCCGAAAAACAACAGGTTTCCTGTTTTGGAGTGAATGATGGCGTTCTTTCCGTTTCTGCTCAGGGAGGCGTTCCGAATACATCCGGCGTCCCGTATATTTTCCGTTGGTATCGCGATGATATGTTGGTTGGTATTAAAGATGATGTCTTGTTGGTAACCGGCGCTGGAAAATACCGGGTTGTTGTCATCGACGCCAATGGGGTCGAAGCCACATCCGAATATTATGAATTAGGAGAGCCCGATCCCCTCAAATTGACCTTTACCGCAGCAGATTTGAAATGTAGCCAGGATGCGAATGCTTGGGCGGAAGTAAGTGTTTCCGGAGGAATAGCTCCATATACTTACGATTGGTCGACAGGAAGTCAGGAAACTCGTATCAATCAAATATCCCGTGGAGTATATTTTGTCCATGTAAAGGATTTCAAGGCTTGCGAAGTAACGGGAAATGTACGGGTTGTCCAGCCCGACAGCATACGTGTCACGGCCGAATTGATTCCTCCTGCCTGCTACAACAGTAGTGACGGACAAATACGCCTGGAATTGTCCGGGGGACAGGCTCCTTATACTTATTCCTGGGAAAATAATTCCGGATCACTGGTTCGTACTGGCCTTCGTGCAGGAAGTTATACTTTTTCCATTGTAGACGCCAACGGTTGTGGAAATGAAATAGAAACGTATGAATTGTCTCAACCCGATTCCGTAATGGTCGATCTGGGGGAAGACCGGTTACTTTGCGGCAATCAGTCGCATGAACTGACCGCCCGGAGTTCCGAGCCATATAGTTCTTGTGTTTGGTACAATAACTCTGGGAAGGTCATTTCCAATGAAGAAACGACAACGCTATACGATGCCGGAATTTACCGTGCACGGGTAGTCACGGCGAAAGGATGTCGGGGTGAGGGTACCATCACTATTCGTCGTGAAGGTACAACTATTGCCGCCGATTTTGCTGTTGCGACACAAGTGCCTGTCAATGAAGAAGTGACCATAGTCAATATTTCAATTCCAGATCCTGACCGGGTCGAATGGATCCTGCCTGAAGATTATCAACCTATCGTAATTGATTCCTCTTTTTACAAACTCGAATTGATTTTTCCGGATTGCGGGACGTATATTATTGGAATGAAAACCTATTCCGGGGAATGTTATGAAACCTCATTCAAAACAATTACCGTTATGAACAGGGAAGAAATACCCGATTTAGAGCAGGGAGAGGGTACATTTCTCAAAAGTTTCTCCGCATCACCCAATCCCACCCGAGGAATTGTCAAAGTAGTTTTAGAACTTCGGGACAGATCCGACGCCGAATTACTCCTGATCAATAGCGGTACCGGTCGTATAATCGAAAAACGAGCGCTTCGCAACCAATCCGCTTATTTAGAGACATTTCAAATAAGTGAATCTTCCGGGGTATACATTCTGTTATTGAATACATCCAAAGGTCGCCAATTTACAAAAATAATCAAGCAATAGGTATCCATGAAGAAACTTCTATTTCTATATATCCTTCTGCTGTTTCATTCGGTAATTCCGGCTAATGGGCAGACACAATCGAATTATCCGGTACAGGTGAATGTTAATTTCCGGCCGCCATACAGTTTATATTTGAGTGATTATTGTAACAGTGAGCGGGAAAAATTAAGTTTGGTACTGCGTAATCGAGATCTTCAGGAGCCGGAGTTGCATGTCAAACTTCACCTGAGTATCAAGGCTGGTAACGGATTGATGATGGAAACCCGTGATTATAACGAATTGCCGGTCTTTACCCTGCTTTCCGGCATGCCGTATAATGTATCTTCGAGTGAGTTGTGCCCTTATCTTGATTCGAAAAACCTGTCGATACAGGGTGTTTTATCGGGAGGCCGTTTCCCGGAAGGTCCGATAGAAATATGTGTACAGGTGTTGGACGTCTATACCGGTCGTCCCCTGTCGTTTCGGAGTTGTGCAATGGCGTGGATTACACTGAATTATCCTCCATTACTGAATCAGCCGGTCCGGAACCAGGAAATACCGTTTCGCGATCCGCTCAATTTATTTTTTCAGTGGACTCCCCGGCATCAGGCTTTGAGTGGAGTAGAATATATTTTCACCCTGAAAGAAATTTATGATCGTCAGGTTCCTGCGGAATCGGCATTTGCGTATTCGCCGGTTGTTTATAGCGGCGCTCAGTACGGGTTAAGTCTGGCTTATACAGGCATGTATCCTCCATTGATAGAAGGAACTCGTTATGCCTGGCAGGTTCAGGCGGTTGTCCGGGATGGTTTTGAAGAACGGAATTTATTTGAGAACAACGGATATTCCGAAATTTTTGTTTTCGATATTGCCCAAAATACCAATCAGCCGATGGGAGTGGACGATCCGAATGATGACGGGAATCAAGGCGATGATGAGAAATCGGGTGATGATGGACAACAAGGAGATGATGAGAAATCGGGCGATGACGGACAGGATGATGGTAATAATGATGGAGATGAAAAACCGGGAGGTGGAGTAACGCCCAAAGAAGAAGAAAAGCCGAAAGAACCGGAAAGATGTGATCCTCCCACAGAAGTAAGCGGGGTCGAAGAGAAAGGCCAGTTGAAAGTTAGCTGGATTCCATCAAAGAGCAGTTCCAATTATCTGATAGCATTTCGGGCAAAAGAGTTGGAGGGGAGTAGTTGGATCGCCACTACCACGAGCCAGAGTTATGCATATATAAATAATTTACGTCGCGGGGTGTTATACGAATATCGTGTAGGTATTCGATGCAGCGATGGTTCGACCGTTTATGGCGGAACGTATGAATTCATTTTGCCGGATCGCACCGTGCAGATTGCGGTCGAATGTGGAAAAATTCCCCAGATCAATTTTGAAAATCAAGACCCCATTTCCTATCTAAATCCGGGTGATATTGTGATGGTGGGCGATTTTCGGATGACATTGACAGAAGTTCGAGGCGGGAATGGGA
>JAIRZF010000034.1 GCA_031267385.1 Dysgonamonadaceae bacterium
AATACTGAAATTGTAGCCAAGGTTGAGGATATGATTGTCGGTACTAAACTTAAAAAGGGAAAAGGCTCAGCTTATTATTGCGGCTTCCGTCCCCGTGACGATCAATCTTCAAGTTTAGGATACGAATCCCGGACATTATTTGAAATTCTCAATATCATAAATGCGTATCCCTCAAGCGGCAGATATGCAGTTAACGACAATCCCGCTTACGTATCGAGAACAACGGATTTTTTTGCCACAAAATTCCCAAACGGAACAACAGCCATTGTAAAACATTACCGCACACACCGCGAAAACTGGCAAGGCGGCTTTTCGCGCAATGAAGAAGCCGATGCACAATCTTTAGCCGCGAATCCCATGCCCTCCGACAGGCTGGACATCCGCGATCTGAAAATAAACGGGCATAATATCTCGTATGACGGGAAGATGAACGTGGCCTTTCGCACGGATAATGCGGGAAAACTCATAGCATTCAACGGCGATGAATGTACAGGCATTACCATCGACGGCATCAATTATAAATTCTCGGACAATCCGGTGAAAATAGCCTATGTCCCGCAGGATAAAAACCTGAAGACATACACTCTCCAACTCCTGGGAGAAGGAAAAGTCACTCTTCCACTTCCCGCCGCAGTAACCTCGGCAATCGTGAAATATGGAAAAACAACGATTGCGAGTACATTAAAGGACGGAAATCTTATTCTGAATATAGACAATAAGCTATCCGGCAAGTGGCTGGATATTATTTATAAATAATTTTAGTATTAAACAATAAATTATGAACGTATGAAAAACAATACTTACTTTTACACATTAAAAAAAGCTGTGCTTGTATGCTTTTTAATTTCATTTGCAGTGACAGGTTTAAAATCGCAACAAACAACGACTCTCAAAGAAGACTATTACATTGACCTCTTTCCCGATACCTGGGTGGCAACGGACGGCATAGGCAGAACAATGCCGGATTACGAATCTGCCGGAGCAGTCAAAACAGACCAGCGCAGAATCGTCGGAATTTTTTATATCACCTGGCATACACAGGGACTCTCAAAAATGAAAAGCCCTTATGAAGCGGATGTGACAAAAATTTTACAAAAAGACCCCGGCGCGAGGTTACAGGCCGACCATCCTTTATGGACCGAGAGTTCCTATCACTGGGGAGAACCCGAAATGGGCTATTTCCTCAGTCAGGACGAATATGTCATAAGGAAAGACATGTCAATGCTCGCCGATGCCGGTGTGGACGTATTGGTCATGGACGTAACAAATGCCGTCAGATACTGGGACGAATGGGACTTCATGTTTAATATAATGCAGAAAATGAAACGGGAAGGCAACAAAGTTCCGCAATTTATATTCTGGGCATTCAACGGACCGGTTATAACCGTCGTTCAAGACCTGTACGATAAGATTTACAAGGAAGAAAAATTCAAAGACCTGTGGTTCTACTGGGACGGTAAACCTCTGCTGCTTTATAACGGAATGCCTTTCTTAGATGCCAACGCAGGCGATGTCAAACACCCCAACCCGCATTATGATGAAAAAGCCGCGACCGATCCCGCTCATCCCCATTACAACGATCCCGACTACACAGACGAATTTTACCAGGATTATACAAAAGATGTAAAAGATTTTTTCACCCTGCGCAACATGTGGTGGGGATATTACGAATGGGGCGGCAAACGTTTTATCGGCACGGAAGATAACTGGAGTTTCGGTTACAGCATGGCCGATCCCAAGGTTAAATCTCTTAAACCGGAAGAGTTATTGTCGACACATAAAGGAAAGCGGGAGCAGGCTGCGGTTACTCCGGCGCAACATCCCGTAACAATGACCACAGAAAACATGGGAGTAGGAAAATCCTGGTCAAGAGAAAACGGACAACCCAAGTTGAATCAATACGACATGCCGGAACCTGCTTATGTACCATGGCTGGGAAAAACAGTCGATAACCCGGAGGGATACGGCATATATTTTCAGGAACGGTGGGACGAAGCCCTGCAAGCAAACCCCCAATTCCTCTATATCAACGATTGGAACGAATGGACAGCCGGAAAATATCAGCCCGAAGGCGGAGGCACAACCCCATGGTTGGGAAGAGACAATCCGTTCTTTTTTGTAGATCAGTATAATGCGGAATTTAACAGATGCCTTCATCCCGTGAAAGACGGTTATACCGACAATTATTATATGCAGATGGCGCAAAACATACGCAAGTATAAAGGAATAAGACCCCTCCCCGAATATAAGGGTTATCGAAAGGTGAAAATCGACGGCCATTTTGACGACTGGGCAAACACTGAAAATGAATTTCGGGATACTCGTGGAGATACATTTCACCGGGATGCCATAGGCTATGCGGGAATCCGTTATACCAACAATTCCGGAAGAAACGACATCATCGCGAGCAAAATCGCCGTAGACAAAAAAAACATCTATTTCTATGCCGAAACCGCCGGGAATCTTACAAGCCATACTGAAAACAACTGGATGTTATTATTAATAGATTCCGACAACAATCCCGGAACCGGCTGGTTTGGTTACGATTTTTTGATAAATAAGAATATTAAGAATGATTCCGAAACTTTTATTTCACGCTATAATGGTACATCATGGGAAAATATCTCTGCAATCAAATACAAATATACAGATAACCAACTGGAGATAGCCGTTCCGCGAAAATTGTTGGGAATACAGGGAAATCGGTTTACGATTGATTTCAAATGGAGCGACAATGCTTCCGAACTCAAAGACCCCATTTCTTTATGTACCGGCGGCGATACCGCACCGAACAGAAGATTCAATTACAGATGTATCTGGAATAAATAAGAAAGCCCCCGTCATTGCAAGCGTAGAGACGTCCAATTTTGGCGTCTCATCCGTCATTGCAAGCCCGCGCCAACTAAGATATCCGCCGGCGCACAAAGAATATGCGTCGCCGGAACAGGACTAT
>JAIRZF010000076.1 GCA_031267385.1 Dysgonamonadaceae bacterium
CCGATGTATTCCCTGTCAAGATGCCAAAACAACTCCGTCGCAGGATTGCTATGCGCGAGTGAGAACGTGACTTCCCCCGGTTCTCCGTTCATTTGATGTGGAAGCGATATGACAATTCCATTATCGGGATAAATAAAGCGCATCACATCGGTCTCGTCTGTCATAGAACCCGATTTAAACGGAGGCAACGATTCGTATCCGGGATGAATCTGCTTGTAATACCATTCCATTGCAGGCAGCAGTACGAACCTGTTTATTTTTTTGACCGGTTCGCTACGGTCTGCAATGCGATATTTGCCGTCCAATGACACAATCACGCTTTGATGATAGGGGCAACTATTGCTTAGTTTAGCCTTACGAGGAAGTAACATACGCACAGTATCCGTACATTCATGTCCTGCGAGATGTCCTGAATGACGGCAAATAACCACTGATTCTCCTTCCGCATCATTTGGCGGAATAAACCAGGCCTCCTCCCCGGAATGTTTTGGAAGCAGGTTGAACAAGTCGAACATCACGGGGCCGGCCGTACGTGCTCCCGTCAGGCCGGGACTTCCTCCTCCTTCGGCATTACCCACCCAAACACCTACTGCATAATGAGGTGTAATACCTATGGCCCATGCATCGCGAGAGCCATAACTGGTGCCTGTTTTCCACGCAATATTTTGTACCGATACGACTCTGCGCCAATCCAACTGATCCGGACGATT
This sequence comes from Dysgonamonadaceae bacterium, assembly GCA_031267385.1. Taxonomy (GTDB): domain Bacteria; phylum Bacteroidota; class Bacteroidia; order Bacteroidales; family Azobacteroidaceae; genus BNXB01. The sequence goes on from JAIRZF010000076.1 coordinate 711, forward strand.
AACCCGTTTTAATGCTTCGAAAGTATGATACAAAGCGATCTTATCCGTAAGTGGAAAGCCGGTGAAATGTTCCGTATCAGCATTGCCATATTGGTAATAGGCTGCCATAGTAGCGTAGAACGCGGTTATTTCTCTCAACGTTACCTCGGCGCTACCGAGAATCAGCGACAGTCCATATTGATCGGCAGGCCGGTTAAGCGAGGTAATCCCACCCTGTTTGAGCAATTCCGCAAAACGCATCACTCCATATTCTTTGAGCAGATGTACATTCGGCACATTTAACGACCGGGCAAGAGCCTCATCGGCCGCCACTGCGCCGGAAAAAGTCATGTCAAAGTTTTTAGGCGAAAAACCTCCGAAGTTCACGGGCACATCAGGCAACAGAGTCTGAGGCAATATTGTCCCTTCCTGCAGGGCGGCGCAATATAGCAAAGGTTTCAGAATACTGCCCGAACTGCGTGGCGAGTTTGCAATATCGACAAACATTCCTTGTCGATGATAATTCATATCAGCATTGCCGCAGTAGGCTATAATCTCTCTACTGCGAACATCCATGATTACCACTGCGAGGTCATTTATCGACAATGTACGTAATTCCTTGCTCCATTTATCCGTAACATCTTCGACTTGTCGTTGCAGGGATAACTTTATGCCGGTTGACGACTTTTTGCCGTGATACATCCGGTCGTACCATTCCACTAAATGTGATGCCTGTTGTGGCAAAGGAAAAGGCTTGTCAATAAGCGGTTCTTCCAGAGCTAATTTATAGTCAAATTCCGAGAGATGACCTTTATCCATCAGGCGATGCAACAGGCGATTGCGTTTGAAAAGCAGAGTGTCTCTGTTTTTTGCAAGGTTTATAGATGACGGTACATTCTGCAGGACAGCCAACGTAGCAGCCTCTGCCCAGGACAAATCGCTGCCGTCATGTCCAAGGTAGCGCCACATGGCGGCATTGATGCCAACTACATTTCCTCCGAAAGGGGCATGAGAACCATATAAACGCAATATTTCATCTTTCGTGTAACGGCTCTCGATACGTGTTGCAAGAAACATCTCAACCATCTTTTGCCATACATTGCGCGACTTTCGTCGAGACATTCGCACCACCTGCATCGTAATGGTACTTGCTCCGCTTACCACACTTCCGTGAGAAATGTTTTGTATCGAAGCTCTTACAAGCGCTCCTGCACTTATGCCGGGATGAGAATAGAAAGTACGATCTTCAAACTCAATAAGCGCTATGGCGAACTTTTCGGGAAGCGAATCGCAGAGAAGAAATCGCCACTGTCCGTCATCGGCGATTCGTGCACCCAGTAATTCTCCGTTGCAGTCGGTTACCACCGTGGAGTACGATGTTCCTTCGAAAAGATCTTCCGGCAAACAAAAAAACCATAACAGCACCATGACTGCTGTCGCTGTGTCGGCCGAGTAACGAATCTGTCTTTTTATTTTCATTCTATTTTTTGATTACCTCTACTACACCATTGGAAGTATTTGCATGACAATGGCTGTTATACATGTCTTCACACACAGCCGGCGGCAGAAGGAATTTACCCGCATAAGCGGCACAAAGCCTTATGGAAAAACGCTTTCGTTCTCCTCCTGAAAGTGAAAAATACCAACTCATACGCTCATCCCGAATATCTTTATAGATACAGTTCTCCGCTTCAGGTTTGGTATAAAGACGGTCATTCCATATTTCCCAACCCGATGGAACAGCAAAGGTCAGCGCCATAGAATTCGATAACGTGCTTCCTGTTTTTTTGTCAATCAGAATATGAGCCACAAACTCATCGCCCTGACAAAGTTTTTCAATGGCGATAGAGTCGCCTTTCAGATTGGTATAGCGTACCGAAAGTGTAACATTTTCGGCGACTGCCAATATTTTCTCCGAAGGCAGATTCCGATGTTTGAGCATCACAGAAAGATTCACATTGCCCGAGGATCGGTTTTCGACAAGTAGCTTGCCCTTTGCCGCATTTAATTCGTAGGAACTTACATCCTGTGCATCCATAATCGTTTTGAAATTGTCGCCGCTTTGACTGAAACGAATATTTTCCACCGTGTCGCCTAAAACGTCTGCGAGCCGGTTCATTGCCACACTCACAAAAGCAACCTCCTGTGTAGAACAGTTTTCAATCGAGAATTCACGCGCCACCTCCGTTGCCAACGCCAATGCCTGTTCTGTTTGTCCGGCAAGCGTCCATGTTTCCAATGCCATTGCTTTATCGCGAAGCGGAGACCAAAATGTATTATAACTCCCTTGCATTTTACCGGAAGAAGTCCTGTTGCTTAGTAATTGGTTTGCCACATCGGTGCGCCCGGAAATACTGTATGCGGCGGCCAATCGCAAACAGACTTGTTCAGACAGCGTCTTCGATTCGCGCAATTTGTTCATCGCACCGCTATTGGTTTCTCCCGCAAACGCAAGGGTGTAGAGTCTGTATGCTTGCTGTAAATCATTGTCTGAGGCTGTCTGATGACGATATTCCTGAGTGCGTTTCTTCTGGTAGCCCAGCCATTTGTCTACTATTTGCAGCGGTACGGGAAAACCTTGTTTACGAGCTTCCGTAAGGACTTGACCAGCCATCGAAGTAGCCCATTCATTGGCGTTCTCATTTCCCGGCCAATAAGCGAACCCTCCACTGGAAAGTTGCCGGGATTGAATGGCTTTTAACAGTTCAGGAAGCATCTGTTCTGCCAATAATTGTTTACGGGCATCCAGAAATCTTCGCGCATAGAGCAGATTAAGTGCGCGAGCGCTGAGTTGTTCCGTACAAAAATGGGCATAATCGGTTATGAAGGCGAATGTTCCGCCAAAATCTATGCTTGGAAATGCCGATATTTCCAGTTTTGCTTCGCCTGATTCGAATGGCTTCCACTCAAACTTGCAGGTATCGCCGCCATGCAGCATTTTCGACTGTGCGATTAAAACAGGAGGATTGGGATTGCGTACTTCTATATAAATAGTCTCGCTTGCCTTATTTTTTCCGCAGATGGCCGTCACCGTCACTTTTGCCTGTCCCTGACGAGTAGCATCACACTCCAACATAAAGTTTGCCAATTCTTCCGAAGGAGAACCAAAGCTTATTTGTTGCGAGGTCGCGCCGGAAATCCTGACCGGTCCTTCGACCTTTACATTGACGGCAACATCGCGTATACCTTCCTCCATGGCAAAGACATTGACCGGGAACGAAACCCTGTCACCACACGAAAGTATTCGGGGCAGTGCAGGCAATACCATCAGCGGAGAACGCACCGTAACCGTCTTGTCTGCACTGCCGAATGTACCGTTTCCGCCTGCCACAACCATCACACGCACCGAACCTGTATACATCGGCAACATGATCCTGTGAGAACGCGAGCCTCCGGTCAGGGTGAAAGGACCTAAAAACTTCACAACAGGGTTGAAGCGTTTTTCTTTACCTGCGGCGCTACGCAAAGCCTCGTCGCCACCGATACTTAATATTGTCGAAAACTTGCCGTTGCAGGCATCCGTCACATTGTCGTACAAGTCCCAGGTTTTTACGCCCAATGCTTCCCGCTCATTCATCGCAGGCCATGGATTGGGTGTGCGGAACGAAGTAATGTCGAGTAAACCCTCGTCTACAATGGCCAAAGTATAGGTCATAGGTTTGTTATTCCGTTCACGTACTTTGACTGTAAACACTTGCTGCGGGCGTATCACATCGGATGCGGTAATTAGAGGATGGAGGAGTGAAGCTTTATCAATAACCTGCACCGGTTGCACGCCATACATGCGTATGGGTAAATCGTTGGCTGTTTGACGATGCGGTTGCAATAGCGTTGCGTGAACATAAAAATTAGGAGCCATGTCTTTTGTTACAGAAAATTTATGAGCAGTTTCCGTTTTATCGGAGGTACTGAGCCATTCGCGCGAAATAACACGCGAACCGTTTTCTATGGACAGTAACGCCCGGCCTCCTTTGGCGGCAGGCAGGTAAACGGTAGCCATATCGCCCACATGGTATGATTTTTTGTTCAACGTAAAAGAAAGCATCGAGGCCGCTGCAGGATCCAGTTTACCGGAATGTCCGCGCCATGATGGCCAATCGACATATACAACACCACCTGTAGCATGATCACTTTCTGTATCACGCACGAAGACAAGATATTTGCCCCACGAAGGATAATTCACTCGAAATGGGATATCCGTCCTCCCGTTCTGAGTCTGAAGCTTTCCTTCAGCGATCTCCTTTTCCGAAGTACTCTGCACATAGTGTCTTAAATCCTTTGCACTACCGTCCCACCACCAACTCCAATTGAGTTTATAAATTTTGTACTCCAATTTACGCCCCGATAGAAGTTTGCCTTCTGTGTTGAGCGATACAACCGGAAAGACGAGGTCGCGATCAGTTTCAAACGCGGCTTCATTCAATTTTACACCCACATAAGCGTTATAAGGTGAATAGCGCATCGAACGCGACACGATGCTGGCATCGCCCCCGGCTTCCATTACGCGACAATTAATATTGGCCTGCAGCATACCCGGCGTATTGGCTGTAGCTGGCATGGGAAATTTCAATGACAGTCGTCCGCAACTGTCAAGTACGGCAGAGCCAAGTTGGAGAGTACTGGCCGAAAAGGAGGTCAACGGATTGGAAAACGAGTAGTCCCGATAAGCCTCAAATGGATGGGAATTGTTATAAAGAACCATTTCCAGTTCAGTCTTTAATCCTGCGGCTACGGGGCCGGTAAGCCAATGCGACTCCACTTCGATATTGGTATTCTTTCCCGCCTGAAGAATTTCAGGCATATCAATATGGATTTTCAAACGATTCGGCTTTATACTCTCTATCCGTACTTCCTTATGAAATAGCTGGTTGCCAATCCTGAAACGCGCCTTCCACGTTCCGGTCGGAGCGTTGTCATCCGTTTTAATCTCAAAGCTATAAAAGCCATTCTTATTATCCGTGACGGTTTGACGATCGTAAAATTGCCCTTGTGGCGTATAAACTTCCATCGTAACAGGATGATTGGCCGGCAAAGTACGCTGTTTGTCTTCAACAATGAAAGTAAGATATGCCGTATCTCCCGGTCGCCATACCCCCCGCTCGCCATAAATGTAAGCTTTCAATCCATTTGAAACCGTCTTGCCTCCCACATCAAAAAGGCTCGTAGACAACTCTTTGTTATCGGTAACTTTCAGATAACTGATGGCCTGTCCAAGCGTGGCGGTAACCACAAATGGTTTGCCAGATACAACAAAGTCGGCAAAGCCCTCCATATTTGTAAGCCCCTGCCCGATCTCTTTCAACTGGAAATTGTAGGCCGTAACCTTTACATTGGCAAGCGGCCGGGTGGTTATAATATCAGAAACGGCAGTCCATAGCTGTCCTCCCTTTGCACTCTTTACGATCAGCCCGAGATTTGATGCCACCAAGTTGTATTCAGGCATACGTGATGAATTCATATAGTAAGTGGGCTTGGACGGATCATCCTCTTCCTTCCAATTATACCTGTCCCAATCCTGATAATCATCCCCGTACCAAATGTGAGTGTCCGGTTTGTCCCATCGGGCGTTCTCCTCATCGCTTATACCTTTATTGACCGGAATATCCATTGTACGACTGTCGCCGGCATATCCGTAAAGGGAATAATCCTGCTTGAAAGAGAGACGGATATTGTAAATAGCTCCTCTTTCCTGCTTGAAAAGTCCGGCCAAATCGATAGAGAAATTCTGCCACTTCCGCAGATTCAGGTCAGGGTCTTTATCCAAACGTACAGTTCGGCTGAATATCAGCCGCCCACTGCGCCGCATGTGGTCGCTTCCTTCAAGATCGTTGTCCTGCAAAAACATCAACACATTTCCGGCGTAAACTTTCACTACTTTCACATCAACTGCGGCAAGATTCACGGCGCGGAATGGCAGAGTTAGATTTGTTGCATCGGGCAAAATAGCGCCGCTCAACGGTATCTCGATGGCAGGAGGAATGACCTCGTTCTTAAACCTCTTTTCTATTTCGGCAGATAGGGTACGACCATCAGCGCTACGAATCAGATCGGAGATGTATAGCTCTATGTACGGAGTACTTACGTAATCATAAACGACTCTGATGCCCGTATTGCCGTTGCGTTGGATGGATATATTATTCAGACCGTTCAATGAAATCAAGCCCTCTAAATCCTGTTTCTCATCAAGAGGAGTAGAAAATTCAAGGTCGATGTGCGGTGTTGCCGCGTCAATTTTCTTCGCAGAAAGTACCTTAAATTCCTCCAGTCCTGGAATGTTTATCTTCAGTTTTTGCATTTTCCCGAATCCGATCGCTTCGGCATTGAACCGGATCTCTATCTTTTTATCGTCCTTCATACGATTCAATCCGGACAGGGTAAAAGTATATTTATTCTTTTCACCCGTCGGTAATATAAGCGTTTCAGGCTTGCAGTTTACTGAGACACACGAAAGTAATCCGTTGACGACAGCCTCTTTTTCAACGGATTCGCTAAAAAGAATCTCTCCGCCAACAATGATATACTGGACATTCTTAGGATCTATCCGGACGTCTTGTATCTTAATTTGAGAATGGCGTTCCGCCACGAAAAAAGAAAAAACAAAATCTTTTGCCTTATCATTGCCAAGAATTTTTGACATCTTTAGTTGACAGTCATATTGTTTGCCGGGTTTTAAAAGCCCCTCTTTCGGTTCAAATTGCAAAAACCCGTCTTCTGCGCGCCAACTGACTTTTCCTTTGAGTGACGGAGAGAACCGGATAACGTCTTTAAGCGTTTTTGCAGTGTCTATCAATAATTTCGCCGAGTCGGTAAATTCAATCCGAATCACGGAATTTGGACTGATACGACCGGGAGTATAGGAGGTAATCCATTGGGATGCTTCCTCCACATTCATCAAAGGAGCCGGCGAATTGCAGGCAACTGCTGTTGCCAGCATAACAGCTGCAATAAATGGAAATTTAAGTAACGATAGCTTCATCATAGTTGTGTATTCTTTTAATTTTTACAGGCACAAATATCATGAAAAGAAATCGGGCAGCAGAACTTTTTTATGACCACTGTATGAAATCTGTCAGGAATGTATGAAATAAAAGAAAACATGTAATCCGGTATCATTTCATACAGTAAGGAGGGTGTTTCATACATTGCCTTGCATAATCTTTTTTATTGCGAAGTTTTCCGATTATATTTGTACTCGCTAAAATAAAATGGAAAAGCACTTAATCATATCTACATCCAATGACCTTGTACGAGTCATGCCGGACAGAATAGTTTACATTTCATCCGATGGAAACTATTCCAATCTGATACAGATTGACGGAGAGTCGAGATTGCTCTCGTATCAGTTGGGACAAATTGAGAAAATGATTTCCCGGCAACTTGGCAATGAGGGATTTATTTTTATCCGAATTGGGAAATCGTTGATCATCAATCGGAATTTCATTCATTACATTAATATTGTTAAGCAAAAGATTGTATTGTCGGATGCTGCAACGGTCAACTATACGTTATCGGCTTCACGTGAGGCTTTGAAGCAATTGAAAGAATTAATTGAGAAGGAAGGAAAATAATTATGATGCAAGATAAAGATATTCAGGATAATGAGATTCGCGTCATTGGAGGCGAAAACAAACCCTCACGTCCTTTTACCCGTAACTTATGGAAATGGGTGGCGCCGGGTCTTATAATTGCCGGATTGATCACCACATACACAATTATCCCGAAAGCGGATAAAACAGAAAGCGGAGAGCCGGGTTATTTTGAGCCTGCGCCTGAAACAACCATGCCAGTACAACCCGGATTCAGACGATTGGGATCGGAAACGGATTCTCTTACCCGCGGATTTATACAGTCCATTGACACGACTGTCAATGATATCCCGTTGCGTATCTTTATTCCACACAATGCTGAAATGACACTGCATGTCGGCAGCCTGGATAAACAGGATACGTCTATCATCTTTGTCGCCCAGGCTGCGGATATTCGCCGGGACAACAAGAAAATTGTCGGCGCTTTTGTCCTGAAAGGAAAACCATTGGCATGGGGGTTATCTAAAACCGGCTATTGTGCTGTTATTGAAAACAAAATCACTATTGGAGTAGCTGAAAATTCGTCCCTTTTTGAGAGCGCCACTGAAAAAGAAGGGTATTTTTTTCGACAATATCCATTGGTGGATAATGGGAAATCAGTAGATAACGAACCGAAAAATAAGGCAATTCGCCGTTCGCTTTGTGAACGTAACGGAGAAATTATGATGATCGAAAGTTTGACCGCCGAATCCTTTCACGATTTTGCACAAGCATTGGTCGATTTAAGCATCACGAATGCGATCTATCTGGTCGGCAGCGAATCATTCGGTTGGACAGTAAACGAAAAGAATAAGCGCATAGCGTTTGGTGTGGAAAAATTGAACCTGCCTCCAAATACAAGCTATATAATATGGAGAAAAAACCGGTAAATTACGATTGGGGAAAACATCTTTTCTATTGATTACGTAATGATTTTACCGGTGAAAACGAGGATATTTATTGTTGAATCTGAATCCTATACCCAGCATCAGAAAATTTGGAGTCTTGAAATTATGGAGACAATATCCTATATGAGTGTATGAATTGCGGGAGAGCTCTGTTTTAAGCACCAATATCTGGTAAACAGAATTGAGGTCGCCACCTCCATGTATTATATTTTTACCTAAACCCATACCGACGGTGAAATAGGGCATGACAAATTCCGCTCTCCCGGAAAGACCTAAAGCCAATTGATTTTTCAGGGGAGGCGTAAAAAACTCCTGTGAAGTTCCGACAATATAATCTTTCGTATAAACATTGGCGCTTCCGTCATAGACCCCATCGAGAGACACTCCGGCGCGAAACCTGTATCCGAAGTTATACATGGAAGCAAAGTTGAATCCCAGTACCGGATAAGCATTGGGAGAAGGAACCTGTTTTTCTCCAAAATCAACTCCTTTTCTTCGCCAGGAGCCGAAAAAAACCAGGTCATAACTGATGTGGCGGGGAAATTTCGGGATAAGAGTCCGGTTCAATGGCTTTGAAAGAGAATGGCTTTTTCTGTTAAAATTGTAAGCCAGTCCGATTTTCAATCCGGCAGTATTCAGCCCCAGGTTAGGGAATTTTGTATTCCCATTTGAAAAATGAGTCAGGGTAATTCCTGAATTCATGTCAACCTGCGAAGAAAGCGCCCAATTCAGATAAAAATTAGTATTAAGATAGGCATTTACTTTTGATCCGAGCATTATATTGAAATAATTATCATCGTGATCATACGGTTTCCATCCGGCCGATACCCCGAAATTCCATTCGTAATTAAATGACAGTTGATGGGAAATCCGGGCTATGCGTGCTCCCTGAAACAGATAAAAAGCAATCGGGTTTCCCAATTCTTCTTTGTCGTCAAGGGAATAATATGATAACCCGACGCCCTGGTAGGCGCCCCCATAAATCCGGTCTGCATAAGTGTTGGGTTGATGTTGGAATGAATATTTTAAATGCGTGGAAAGAGAATTCCGGATCGGTTTTTGTGCATAATTTTCACCTTTTAAGAAAACATCGGTCGGGAAAATATATTCCGGCCTCGCTTCCACCCCGATAGCATGGATGAAACGGCTTGAAAACGAGCTTGTATCTGTTTCATTAGTTATATTTGAACCTTTCTTTTCCGCAAAAGTAATTTCCGGCAGGAAAAGTATTATCCCTAAGAAAGCGATTGCTTTTTTAATCCATATCCTATTTTTCATCTGTTGATCAGCCTGTTTTGCATTTCTTCTGTTCAATCCCCTCTGAACAGGCCTGCAAAGGTACAATTATTTTCTAAATTATTTGATTTTCGACTAAGACGGACTTGAATTCCGGCATAAATCGCAATTTCCCGGTTATTCCTTTTTCTGGGCAAACAGCCAGGATAGAAAATCCGGTTGGTTAAATGCCGGATCCCAGCTTCCGTGATTACATCCCGCAAATTCAATGTATTCCACTTTTGCACCGTATTTTTTCAGGGCTTTATACGCTTTCCGTGAATTTTCGACAGGCACAGTATCGTCTTTGTCCCCATGATAAATCCGGAAGTTAACTTTCCCGGCCGGAGCCTGTAACCACTCCGGATTGATACCTCCACAAATTGGAATTGCAGCGGCAAAAGTGTCCGGAAAGCGGCAAACCAGATCAAATGTTCCCATTCCTCCCATGGAAAGCCCCATAATATAAATGCGGTCGACATCGACATTACCCGAAGCAATGTATTGGTCAAGAAGTCCTTTTACGTCCTGTAATATCCGGGAAATGGGATGATCGGCAGGGAACGTATTGGCGTCGAATCCGGCAGTCGGCCGCTTTGTAAATGCCCAGTAAAGATCTTTCGGGCATTGCGGGAACAGTACGATAGCAGGATATTTTTCGCGATTTACCGGATTAGTAAACATCATCGATCCGTGTGCCAACTGAGATTGGTTGTCCGAGCCTCTCTCTCCGGCTCCATGAAGGAACAAAACCAAAGGATACTTTTTTTCTTTAGCATAATTTTCGGGCAATAACTCTCTGTATTTGAGAGTGTCTTTATTGATAGAAATAAATTCTTTTGCAGCATATTCCTGAGCAGACAGATTTAAGCTGAAAAAGAGGAGTAAAATAACAGGAAGAAAGGGTTTCATTGTTTTATTATTTTAAGATTTGATTGCTTTAAGTTACAATGGAGCAAAGTTATGTTTTTTTCTGAAATTTCACAACTATTTTTCTGTCATAGAAATTAATAGTTTTTTTGGCATGATTTTTTCATGATCCGAAATGATTACATACATTTGCAGCCACATACGGCAATATAGCAAACACAAAAGGAACTTTAGGAAATAATCTCAATGAAAATCTCTTCAGACAGGATTTCTATGTCTCATCGACTCAGATTTAACATTTTAAATTTGAGTGGTTTGTTGTTTATATCGAAGAGAGGTATACTTGACCTCTCTCTTGCGTTCTATACTACCGGCTTCCCCGGAAATTTCTGTGATCTATTCGCAAAAATGACTCATTTGAGGTTCTTCTTAGCGTATACTGCGCACTCTGCGTCGTATACCCGGAAGACGATATCTTTAGCTCCGCTTGTGAAAGTAGGGCAAGGTATTTCTATTCAAATTAGTCATCGTTATATATGCATTTGTGAATGTTCATAGGAAAAACAGGGGAACAGCCGGTAGTTTTAATATTGAAACACAATACATACTTTAATCCATCATTTGCAACTTTTTTGGCATGATTTTTTCGCAATCCGAAATAAATGTTTACATTTGCACGGATTCTCCAAAAGAGACCAAAGGAGAATTAAATACAAAACACAGCAAATCAGTAGTATAATGACAATTTCTCAACTCTGTTTTAATTGGCTTTTAACTAGATTTAACACTTTAAATTTGGTTGATCTGTCATTTATGTTAGAGAGAGAGAGAGAGAGACTTATCTAGGCTCACGCGCGCGTCAATATAAAAGAAATTTCTTAATTTACAACAACATAGCCCGACTGAATTATTTGAATTTAGTCCGGTTTTTTGTACCCTATAAATCCCTTCCCCGTAGTTCATTTTCCAAAGAGATGTCGTATTTGAATTGTTTTTTCCCGCTTGTGAAAGTAGGGCGAAA
>JAIRZF010000077.1 GCA_031267385.1 Dysgonamonadaceae bacterium
GCATCAGCGCGGGGATAAATCTCCTGCCGGCGTAAGAGCGTCTCTCCCTCCGGAGGGAGAGATGCTCTCCCTCTAGCGTAAGAGACGATCTCCCTCTAGCGTAAGAGAGGATCTCCTGCCGGAGGGAGAGACGCTCTCCCTTAGGCGGGAGAGATGCTCTCCCGTAGACTGGAGATGGAACGTGTTTCATATAACGGTAAATACTTTACTGAAAGTGATGGAATGAGGGGTTTTCAATGGTTTTGTTCCCGAATATTGAGTCGTGATTTTCAACTGGACTTCTTCATCGGTTACCATTTGCGGAGCGGTGAGTATGAGTTCCGAGGGGTTGTTGACGATAAAGTCGCTCATCGGAATACGGTAGTCGGCTTCGGGGTCTTCGAGGCTGATGAACTGGGCGCAAACTTCGGGAAGGGCGCCTTCGACCTTGATGTTGTGCCCGGTAATTTTGAGTGTTCCTCCACTGGTGATCTTGTCGTTGGCAGTCCCGGATTTCAAGTCATGAACGGATTCGACATGTATCGGGGATACGGCTTCCACGTGGCGCAGTTTGATGTGCTTGGCCACTTCGACGAGTTCCTTGGAGGGGGTGATCCGGTAGATGGCTTCGTGAGGGTATTCGCCGTCTTCGTATGTGCCGGGCACGGACGGGTGGATGTGTATCAGCCGGAGGTTAATGGCATGACCGAGGGCCATCCATTCCAGCTGGATTTCGGCTGCAGCTTCGAGCATGGCGAGGGCTTCTGCTTTGCTGATACCGAGATTTCGCCGGGCAATAGCTTCGGCGAGGTCTGCCTCTGTAAAGGACTGTACGTTCACGACGCGAGCATAGCGGTCGTTCGGTTTCTCTTTTGTGAGATGATTATTCTCAAGAACGTAATCGATCATACTTTTTGTTTTTAATTGTTAAGTAAATATATAGGTGCGAAATTCCTTATTGATGTTTTTATGGCAGGCGCTGTATACGGGCGTAGCCTTTGCCTTCCCGGATGCCGCTTTCAGATGTTACGGAAGTTACCTTGCTGTTATCGTAACCGTTGGAGCCGCCCCTGCCGCTGATACTTGCGGCGGCATTGCCGCCCTGACCACCTGCCCAACCGCCGCCACCGCCGCCGCTAGCGTTGGGAGTATTGAGGGCGGCGCCGTACCCAGCTGCTCCGTCTGCACCTACTACTTGTCCATCTCCTTCTCCTCCTTTTCCTCCGTTTGGTGAGCTGTTGGCTCCGCCTCCGCCTCCGCCTCCGGCAACAATGAGTCTACTATTCACATCTCCTTGTGTTGTACGTATATCAGTGGCTCCGCCACCACCGCCGCCACCATACCAGTTGGTGTTGCGCCCATTTCCGCCCTTACCTCCTGCTCCTCCGCCAGCGTTCCAGCCGCCAGCACCACCGTTTGGTCGTGATCCTAGGGGCTCGCCGTCACCGCCTACGTATATATATAATAAGTCATTGAAAGTTAAATTTATATTGCCCTTTATATGTCCTCCTTTGCCGCCACTGCCTGAATAACCATTCCCCCCTTGAGCGCCCCAACATTCGAGCTGGTAATTTCCCGTTTGGGGCAAGGTCACTTCCTGCTCGGCGCCGGTGTATGGCAAGTTCCATATTTTTCCGTCAGCCGTTATTCTAAGCTCATAAGCATGATGGCTTCCAGTGAGCCACTGATTGCTTTCAATCGGCATTTGGGCGGTATATTCGATATTGTATATTTTGTATGTTACCGTAATTGTAGCTCCTGCCGGGGTGGTCTGCGGTAGCAGGTACAGCGTCCCCGCCGGGGTGGATACCACGTCGTCGCCTGTCTCGTCGATATGGAGCATCCTGCTTGTGACCAACTCTCCGTTTGCACTGCTGATCTCATAGTTTGCAGTGGTCGTCGTCGAAACATTCCACGAGAAATCGTTGTTAGTTAGGCTCAGGGCGCCGCTTCCACGGACACCGCTGAATGTAATACGGGTTATGTATACGTCTACCGGTTCATTGTTATAGGTATATACGTATCTTGCTGAGAAGCTTATCTTTGACAGAGTGTGCTTGAAGGGAAGGGAAACCTTACCGCTGTTGGATGCTTTGGTGAGGTTCATGGCCGAGGCTACGCAAATATCCTGCTGCTGTGTGGGCGTTGCCGGCGGGGTAACCGTAAACGAAGGGTATCCGGTGTAGGAATTAACAGTTGCAATGCCGGCCGTTCCGGGAGCATGAGAGATGGCGAAGAAACTGACTTTTTCTGTCGGCATCGGCCAGTACCTTGTCGGCGAGTAAGTCCATGCGCCGCCGCCTTTGGTGACGGATTGGTTGAACATAAAGTTGGGCGTGCTGGAGGCGGAGAAGTCGTCCGTACCAGTGTAGTGAGCATATACCGTCATGGATGAGAGATTGCTGTTGGTGAGGTCGCCCGTGCTGCGAAGCGAGCTGTCGGTTGCTTGATAGTCGGTGAATCCGATGGCGTTTTCGGGCAGGTTTTCTTCTTTGCCCGTCAGATTTTCATCTTCCTCGCTACAGGATACCAAGGCGAGTGAAATGAGAATTGCTATGATGATATTCCGGATCATGATAGACCGTAAGACGTGTAAGACATGTAAGACATGTAAGACATGTAAGATCGGAAAACCGGAAGATAAATAAGGTCGAAAGGGCTTGCTAAGTAGTTGATTGTTGCGGTTATACGCGCGCGCGTACGCTAGGTGTGTGTGTGTGTGTGTGTGTGTGTGTTAACAAAATCTGCGAACTCTCCAAATTTTGGAGGTTAAAAGATTGGGATAAGTGAACGTTTTTTTGTGTCATTTTCGTATATTAACTTTCGTATTTGCCGGGGCAAAGGTAATAGATATTTTTAAACAGAGAAATATTTCCCGATAAAAAAAGACCGTAAGAAAAAAAAGACCGTAAGACATGTAAGACCGTAAGATAAAGGGATCTCCTCTTTTCTTACGGTCTTACGTGTCTTCCCATTTTGAAAGCGACTTTCAATTTAATCCCGAAAGAAAGAAAATTCATCTTTTTCATGTAATCACTGTTTGTTCCTTTTTCATTTGTATAATGTGATTCGGCAATGCTATTGACGGTGTACTTCACCGGATTATTCCGGTTGTATTCGAGCACATGTGAGGGGCTGTTCCGGGTTTTACGGATGTCGTTCAAACCGTATTCACAATACAGTCCACTGTACAGATACCAGTCGTCTCCCAGCTTCCATTTGTATCCTGCTTCGGCCGACAGTTGGAAATTCAGTTTCAGTTTCAGTTTTCCGTCGGCTTTCAAATCATCGTAGCGACCGAATCCATGCTCCGGCATGTCTTCGAATATCGACCCGGTAAAAGCGTATTTCCCTTTTGTCAGGAAATCGCCTGTAGTCCGGTAATTACACCGGACAGGAATCCCTATTTTAGCTCCCAAAGCCGCATAGAACTTGTTTCCCGGGTTTCCGTGGCCTTGATATTGAAGCATAAGAGGAATATTAATGTAATAAGCCCGTTGTGTTTCCTTGAGACTATTGATGTCGACCAGTAATTTCATTTGATTGTATTGATCTTCGTCGTCGACGGCCGGATATGTGTCGAAATGTTTGAGCAGGCTGGTTTTGACATTGTAAGTTGCCAGTTCCAAGCCGGTTGCGAATCCCCATTTCGGATTGAACAGGTAGGTATAGCCAATTCCGGCGTTTATTCCTAAACCGGCCTTGCGGTCTCCGGTTGCCGGTTTATTCAGGAGGGAGGAATATCCCCCCCCCATCCAGCCCGTCAGTTCATGACGACTTTCCAAAATCAGATCCGGATTCCCGTTCTCTCTGTTGTCGCCATCCCAACCGTAAGATAACTGAAGGGATAGCATAAAGGCCAGTAATAATATTATTTTTTTCATTCTCTTCGTTTTTAATTTGTTACACTTAATTGACTATGATCTTGAAGTACTTACTTTCCGGTTTCGGAGTATTGATATTCACTCGAAGCACATAGATTCCTTGGAAATCAGGCATTTTGATGCTGACCTGTTTTCCTTTCATTGGTTGCTTTTGAAGTATAACCCCCTTGTAATCCATTAAAATCCATTCCACCGGCACGTCATCATTTACCCCTGTTATCTCGACCTGAAGCATCTGGCCTTTTCCGATCGGATTGGGATAGGCATGGATCAGGACATTATTCTTCGGTTCGAATGTTCGTTCGCAGGTATAGTATTCCAGGCCGTTTTTTGTCGTCAACTTCACTGAATAAACGGCTTTATAGTCAATTTCACCGGTTGCATACAAATGGGATTTTGTTTCTCCGGCGATCGGATTTCCATTCCTGTACCATTGGAAAGTTGCAAATTCATAACCGCCGTTCTCTTCAGGCAGGCATTTCACAGCCAGCACGTTTTCCCATTTTTGGACAACTATATCGGGAATATCCACTGATACTCCGGAGGTAGTACTTTGTACCGAATTACACGGCCCGCTGACTGTTACATAGTATTCTCCACTATCGGAACTCTTGCTCCGGGCAACGTGATAAGTATCTCCGACAGCTCCCGAAATGGCTTTCCCGTTGAAATACCACTGGTAAACCGGTTGCTCTGCTCCAGCCGTGACTTTCAGAGTCAGGGGATCACCGGCGCATAATTTCAATTTTTCGGAAGGTTGCATGGTGATATACATTCCCGGATGTACGGTCACGGTCTTTGTTGCAGGTGCGGACGCCCGGCAATTGCCGTTATTTGTATAGTTCACCGATATACTTGCCCGTACTACCGGATTCCATCTGACCGTAACACTGTTATCGGTTGATTTTCCTCCGGAAACGACCTGTCCTTCCGTGATCTTCCATTCATAATTACTCATCCCGCTTTCGGTGGTATACGTATTTTCCGTCTCCGGACAAACTTCTGTATTTCCCGAAATTGAAGGAACTGTCAACGGATTCAC
Source organism: Dysgonamonadaceae bacterium (assembly GCA_031267385.1). Classification (GTDB taxonomy): domain Bacteria; phylum Bacteroidota; class Bacteroidia; order Bacteroidales; family Azobacteroidaceae; genus BNXB01. Next base: position 4,906 of record JAIRZF010000077.1, read on the forward strand.
AGTTATCCTGAAAACAACGGTATCGCCATTACATGTCAAATCGCTTGTCGAAATCACCGGGGTAACAACAATCGCATTGGTAACCGGTTTGTCCGTATCGTTTTTGGCCGTAAAAGAAGGAATCCGTACGGCGTCGTTACCATCAGGCAAACCGATGGAAACTCCGCCTTTCCAGCTGTAATTGCCGGCGGTTCCCCTGAATGCGATTTCTTCCGCAGGATTACCGGAACAGACCGCCCGGTCGGCCGGACGTTCAACTGCCGGCGACAATATGCTGACGGTTTTCGCTATTGTATCGTTAGCGATGGATCCGTAAACGATCAGGGTTACGGTATAAGTTCCGCCTTTGGAATATTTGTGAACCGGGCTGGCATCCGTGCTTGAGGTATTGTCGCCAAAGTTCCACAAATAACCGGTCAATTGATTCGGAGGCGTAACAACCGCTGTATTCTTGAAAGCATAACTGTTTCCGGACAAGCATTGAGTTGGTTTGTCGATTGTGAAATCCGCCTTGTTAAGAATTTCCGAATCAACGATTTTCACCTCCAGGGTTCCTGTTCCGCTACAAGTTCCGAGGCTGTAAGTCAGGCTGATCTCATCCGTGCCTGCCGCACTCCAGGAGATTCCCGCTTCATTGGTTCCCTGGCCGTTAAGCACAGAGCCGTTGAGGGTATTCCAGGAATAATTTGAGGCCGATGCATCATTTCCCGTGTATTTGAATTCGGCGCCGGTATAAACGAGTACCGGACCGCTGATTGCCGGAGTAGGAATTGTAGTATCAACGGTAATATTTACGGTAGCTGTATAAGAACATCCTTTGGGATGAGTTCCGACAATTTTATAAGTTGTTGTCCCGGGAGCAGAAATTACGGTATTTTGTAACTCCACATCATTTGTGTCGTAATACTTAAAAGTCAAACCGGTAGTATCGCCCGAAACCAGCGTCAGGTTCTTCAGGTCGACCACATCGGGAGTACATACGGCCGCCCCCGAGAATGTAAACGGAACATTAGCCAGGTTGATTTTCAACGGTTCCCCATTTCCATAAGTGGAAAAGGTACAATTGTAGAAATTTCCTTCATTCGCATTGGCAATACTATTCCGGACAGTCGGCAAAGTATATTTCGCCTTCTGATCAAAATCGATGTTATACAAATTTACATTGACAGCTCCTGAAGCATTGAAGTTGATTTTTGAAATAGGGTTAAAAACTACTTGTGAAGCTTGTGAAGCCGGATCTGTCGCATTTTTCACCGCAACAATATTCACTTGTTCATTGATGCCGAAATCAGGAACCGTAAACCCTCTGATTTCTCCGTTAGCGTCGGCAACCAGTTTGATATTCGGCTTTGGAGCGCCGACCAGAGAGCCGTTATTATTGCTTTTATAGCTATTGTAAAAAGTTCTCAAACTATTTAACCGCGCGGTAGTAGTTGTGTTGGAAGGAATTATCCAATAACCTTCCAATTTATCATACACGATATTGGAACTCGTGTAATATCCGGGCATTGTTTTAAATAATTTAAGCACATTATACGTTAACAAAAAACTCGTTTGATAACGGACATATCTATAATCGGAAGAAAATGCCAGGTCGTGGGGAATAAAACGTTGTACGGCAATACTGTCCGCCGTCATTTTCAATCCGTCGAATACTATATTAGTTGCCGGAGAAGGCAATGAACTACCGATCGTTATCTGTAAGGCATTCTCAGAAATAAGATTAGGAGTATACCTGATATCCAGATCCTTGAAATACAAATTGCTTGCGCCGTATATCTGAAGTGCGCCGTTTAATCCTCCCATATTAGGAGTTCCTGTTGTAGTACAGGTTTCTTCCACTTTAAGATTATGTATGCGTACATAAGTCATTTGTGTTTTAGCTCCGTAACTCGCCCCCCTGCCGTTCACTCCGATGAATGCGACAACAGCCCTGTTGCTATTGGACGCTCTGGAAACAACATTCCTGACGGTGATGTCTTTCATCGTGAGGTAGTCAATCCTGAATGCCGGGGTATTTTCTTCACTGATGATAAAAGCATATTCGGAAAAAATATTCGCACCTCCATCAATGATGATATTTTCGACTACATTCTGGCTTGTACCGGCAATACGAAATCCCTGCGTTAAGCTTGAGCCGGTAACGGTCGGTTTAAGCGCCACATTTTTCAAACCGAACAGTTTCACTCCCGTATCCCAGGAATTTATGATAAAAACCTCCTGAGGCATATTGAACAGGTACTCTCCTTCGTCCAACACAATCGTGGTATTGTTAATAGAGGTGCGCGAACGTAAACCGGAAAAAACATTCGTATTGGCCACCCATACCGTAAATTTGTATCCGACGCCTGAGGTCGAATGTGTCCACTGATCATTGATCCCGGTGCGGTTAAGCCAAATTTCCTGTCCATCGGTATACGTAGTTTTATCCAATGTATAGAATATATAATTCGTGTTTTCCCAATATTTATCCGGTAATTGCATTTCCTCGATATTGGCTTCATCTACAGGCCGGGTAAAATATCCGTTCGGCACATCCACTTTCAAAGGCAACATAGCGTTGGATGCTGTTGTTTTGTTGCCACTGATGACTGTTGTATAGGTCGAAGTGACGGTTCCACATTCATTGCCTACCGTCAAGGTAACGACTTTCCCATGATCTCCAAGTGGAGGAGTATAAACAAGTTTATCCGTATTCCCGATTTCGACATTATCCAATAACCACCGGTAAGTCAGAGGTTGTGCTCCATTATGAGCAATCAACGCCGTTGCATTTATTTGTGACGAGGAACAAATGGTATCCGGTAAACCCATCACATCTACAATGGCAGGTCGACTTTTTACGGTTATGGCTACGGGATCTCCGGATGCGACGCCACAATGAGCCGTATTCACATTGTATCTCAATGCTTTTCCGTTATCCGGATCCGATGTCCGGTAGGTGTTCGGATCAATTGTCATTCCATCCAATGTCCAGAACGGGGCGCCGGTATATGTGCCCGTAATTGCCGGAGCAACCGGATTGACAGCCAACAGGTTTCCAGAACAATCGCCCGGAACTGTAAACGGCGCAAACACGGGAACTGCGTCAATTGAAATATTAAAGCTGGCTTCATTCGATAGACTGCCGTCCGGAGCTTTATATTTCAATGTAACTGTTCCATTCTGAGTAAATATGGCTCCAATTTCGTTGGTTCCCTGTCCCCAGATGATGGTTCCATTGGTTACACTCCAAGTGTAATCAATATTGTTTTTTGTCCCGTTGGATGTAAAAATATACTCCTTTCCGGCACAACCGGATGCAGTACCGGAAATAGTCGCAGTAACTGTAGCCGGAAGTGATGAGGCCAATGCAGAATGGGAGAGATTTGATGGATTTTGTGCAAAAACGACTGCATCGTATGACATCAAACAAATCAATCCGATAGAAAAAAAACAAAATTTTCCAGAGTAGTTAATTCTCATATGTTATAATGTTTATTAATAATAATATATCCCGATAATCATATGGATAATTGAAAGAATGAGTGTATAGTGTTTCTAGGCGTTCAAACACTTAACCGGTCTGTTTTGTTTAGTTTTTTTGTTTATTTGGAATTATTATAAATAATGTAGTTGCCTCACGAATTCTTCCGTAAGAATTGTCTGTGATATTTAATACTATAAAATTTTGTAGTACCTTTATAAAGTAATAAAAATTATATTGATATGACATTAATAAAAAAACAAAGCAACAACAATGATGCAATTCAGGGATATTGCATTAGATGTGACATGGTCTAAAATAGCAGCACGATATTTTCCTGAGAAATCAGCAAGTTGGTTTTACAATAAGCTAAATGGAAGAGACGGAAACGGCGGAGAAGGCGACTTCACGTACGCGGAAAAATTACAACTTCGCAATAGTCTTTACGATTTCGCAGAACGGATACGACATGCAGCCGACAATATAGATGTATAGGCTGATTGAGAAAAGAAAAACTCCTGTTTCAATAGTATTTTCATGCTATCAAACAGGAGTTTTTTATAAGAATTACGTTTTTTAACTCAAAAAATAAAGTTTAACCAGAGAAAACCAAAAAAACAAATCAATCGCCAGAAAAAGCGACCCGAACCATATACTGAATTCTTTTTCTTTATAATTCAGGATATTCTCTAACGCCATTACAAATGAAGCTAAACTCATCAATATCATCAACATGATATAATATCTTTTAAAGAAATACGAATTATCTCTTTCAAGCAAATGAAAAAAGGAAACCACTAAAAAATAGGAGTGAAATAAAAACCGATTAATCAATTCTTTGTTTTGTCTTATCTTCATCATATAACCTCCTCTTCTTCTTCAAAATCAAACCAATCTTCAAAATCTATTTCACTTTCTTCTAGTGAAATATCCATTGCACAATCTACAAAAGTGGCTACTGCAATTAGCAATGCAAAGCTACAACATATTTTTGTGAAAAATCATATTTTTATGTAAATTTTTAGTAACCAAATAACAAAAACGGCAGAGTATTTTTTATTGGTCTCCGGGTTTAATTTTTCTAAAATTTGTACTGATAATAACGAATCAGCCTGATGTTATGTTAATACAATGTTAATACAATGTTAATATGACGTTAACATAGAGTTGCCAATGTTAATACGGCGTTAACATAGCGTTAACGTTGCTAATGTAAAATTTATTTTAAACGATCATCAGGAGGCCTTCTCCTCTCAGGGTATTTATTTTTACGGATTTGTCTGCTTCCAGGTATTTCCTTAATTTACTGACAAATACATCCAGGCTTCTGGATGCAAAGAAACCATTGGATCCCCATACTTCCGCCAGCAGATCGTCTTTTTTTACCAGTTCACCACGATGTTCATACAGTACCATCAGGATTTTGGCTTCCATTTCTGTTAATTTGTATTCCCCGCCTTTTATTTGAAGAGTCCTTGTTCCCACATGGAGTAGATATTGTCCGATGGAAATCAAACCTTTAGCTTTATTTTCCTCCTCATTTCCGAAATTTGGAATTCTTTTGAGGATAGCACGAATATGAGCATTCAGTTCTTCAATGAGATAAGGTTTTTTGATATAATTGTCCACTCCAATTTCATATCCGTTGATAACATCACGAGGATTAGTACGTCCGGAAGCAAAAAGCACAGGAATCCGTAAGTCCCTCTCTCTTACCTTTTTGATAAAATCAAATCCGCTCATTTCCGGCATTTCAATATCTGATACAATAATATCCGGATCATAGGAAGCATAAGCTTGTAATCCTTCAAATCCATTTTTTGCAGTACAGACTTCGTAATTGCCCAACAATTCCAGACTTCCTTTGACAATGAAAGCAAAAGCTTCATCATCCTCCACCAGTAATAATTTAATTTTTTTCATGTGTGTACGTTTTCTGTCATTATTTTATTAGGGTAACAACAATGGGTATTCCGATTACAAATTCACTTCCTTCACCTGGTTTGCTGGACAGGGCTACTATTCCTCCATGGGCTTCGATAACTTTCCGGACGTAATTTAAGCCCAGGCCGAATCCGCTTGTCTTCTTATTTTTAACTGCGGCGCCACGTTCAAACCGCTCGAATATTTTTCCCTGGTCAATTGCAGAAATACCGAGTCCGTTATCACGTACCTTAACAAAGATCATCTTTTGATTTGAAACACATTCGATACAAACCGTTACTGAATCTTCGGAATATTTGATGGCGTTATCGATCAGGTTACTAATTGCATTTTCAAAATATAAAGGATCTGCATACACAATCTCCCCATTCAGAGCAAAAGATGTATCAAATTTGATGTTTTTCCCTCCTTTGACCATGAATTTATCTGTCAACCGGCTTATCATTTCTTCCAAATTGATGGGTTTTTTATTCAAAGTCAGTTCCCTTTGTTCGATGTAGGCAATCGTTAATATTTGTTCTACCAAAGCCTGTAGATTCAGAACTTGTCCGTTAGCGATGTCGCAAAATTTCTCCCGCGTGGTTGGATTGACATCTAATTTTCCCCCTTTGAGTTGGTTTATTACATTATAAATGGTTCCCAAAGGAGTTCTCATATCATGTGTCAGGGCATGTGTAAAGTTTTCCCTCAACCGGTTCAGGCGATGTTGTGTAAAAATATATCGGGTCTGGTATGCTAAAATTGCCAGAAGGATCAATAACATTAACAGGGAGGCGATCAAAATTCCGAACATTTGTTGAAAAACGACGGGAGGGTCAATTTTAACATCGGCATAGACATGGTTATTGCTTACTATCGGAACTTCTATTGTGCGATAATCTATATTATCGGGTTTTCCTATGGTTTCAATGATTTCACTGGAGTCTTTGTATGTTAACATGAAATTAACATTGATATTTGCCTCTGATAAAATAGTAGAATAAATGCTGTCCAACAAAGCGATATTAAAGGGCAGATTGTAAAATAACAATGCATTTTGGAGAAAAACAGACTGTTGGGAAATAATATTTGCATAGTTTTCATCGTCAGAAATTTCATTGAATTCAAAAGACAATACCCCGGAAGAGTCGTTTCCGGATGTAACGTTTTTTTGCAAATTAGCGAATCTGTGGTCCAGTTCACTATTTACGGATTCAATCAGCAGGATATTCAATCTGCTTTTTACCTCTTCTAATTTTAACTGATATGTATTATACAACCAAATCCCCTGAAATGAAAGTAAACAGAGAATTGCAACTGTAAATATAACAAAGAGGTACTTTATCTTCATAATTAGAATCGCTTTCTTCGACAAAATTAGTTTTTTTATTTAAAGATTATCCTATGTTAATGAAGAAATAACATAATGATAACATTCCGTTAACCTATTTCTTGAAAAATACCCCTTTTCTTTGCAGAAAGATTCGAAAAATCTTAAGACAAATGAACATTTAAATAATTACAGTCATGAAAAAAATGAATTTGAAAAACAGCGAAAACGAACAAACGATGGGTTTGACTACACTTTCAAACGATGAGTTGAAAAACATTTACGGTGGGGCTAAGGTTTACTTTGTCCAAACAATCACAAAAGAAGGTAGAATTATCTGGGCGCTTGTTATCAAGTGATCCGGAAAAGAGTTTTTATGATTTGTGTTTCAGCGAGAAATTAAAATCCGGCAGCATGATAGTACTGACTGTGCGGCGGCATGTTTAGCATCTGTTTCTGCTTATTATGGCTTGAAGTTCCCCATATCCCGGATCAGACAATATGCGTACACAGATGAGAAAGGTACAAATGCTTTAGGTTTGGTAGAGGCAGCCCAAAAACTGGGTTTTGACGCGAAGGGAGTCCGGGGGCCATTTGAATGTCTCCGGGATATTCCTAAACCGGCCATTGCACATATTGTGATTAAGGGAGAGTTGCATCATTTCGTTGTGATCTATAAAGTTACAGATAAGTATATCGAGGTGATGGATCCTGAAGACGGAAAGTTGTATAAAAAGAAGCATGAAGATTTCAAGACGGAATGGAGCGGGATATTAATTCTGCTCCAGCCGACTGAACGTTTTCAGCAGGGAGATCTGAAAAGAAGTAATTTCAGAACTTTTCTTGAACTTTTGCGTCCACATCGGAGCGTTATGCTTCAGGCTTTATTGGGAGCAATCCTGTACAGTGTACTGGGATTGTCGACGGCCGTTTTTGTGAGTAAAATAACAGATTCCGTTTTGGTAGATGGAAATATTGTTCTACTGAATCGGATGGGCGTCATCATGATTGTTGTAATATTGTTGCGAACAATCATTGGAGCGATAAAAAGTGTACTGGCGCTCAAAACGGGACAAAAAATCGATTCGACATTGATTTTAGGATATTATAAACATCTGTTAACTTTACCACAACAGTTCTTTGACACGATGCGCGTAGGTGAAATCATATCACGTGTTAATGATGCCGTCAAGATACGTACGTTTGTTAACAATGTTTCTTTAGATCTGGCAGTTAATACACTGATTCTCCTGTTTACACTATCTCTGATGTTTGTGTACTCATGGAAACTTGCATTGATCACTCTTGTTTCAGCTCCGTTGTTTATTGTTATTTATCTGTTGTTTAATGCACTGAATAAGAAATATCAACGAAAGATAATGGAGAGTGGAGCTGATTTGGAATCGCAACTGGTTGAGTCATTAAACGGAATTTCCACTATCAAACAATTTGGAGTGGAAGAGTATGCCAATAAAAAGACGGAAGTCCGCTTTGGAGAGTTACTCAAAAATATGTTTAAAAGTATCTATGGCTCAATTGTAGCCAGTGGAGGAGTAGAATTTGTTTCTATTGGCATTACAGTCACGATTTTATGGATAGGGAGCCTTTTTGTGGTTAATCAGGACATGACTCCGGGAACGTTGATGTTGTTTTATGCTCTTATCGGGTATGTATTAGGCCCCGTTAGCAGTCTGATAGATTCGAATAAAACAATTCAGGATGCGTTGATAGCGTCCGATCGATTGTTCCAGATCATGGATTTGGAACGGGAAGAAGTGCAATCGAATAAAATGACCCTTAACAGGGAAATGATAGGAGATATTGATTTTGCAGATGTTTGTTTTCGTTATGGTTCCCGTAAAGAGGTTTTCAGTTCTTTGAATTTGACCATAAAAAAAGGCAAAACAACAGCGATTGTCGGTGGGAGTGGTTCCGGAAAAACAACTTTAGCCGTTTTGTTGCAAAATCTTTATCCTTTGCAGGAAGGAAAAATCAGTATTGGCGGACATGATATTGCCGGAGTAAGTAATGAAAGTTTACGTAAGTTAGTGGGAACGGTACCTCAACGGATAGAGCTTTTTTCGGGGAATATCGTCGATAATATTGCCTTAGGCGATCTTTCACCTGATATGGCTCGTATAAATGCATTGAGTGATCAGTTAGGTATCCGGGATTTTGTAGAGGCTCTTCCTCACTCATTTCAAACTCAGGTTGGAGAACATGGTTTTAGTTTGTCGGGAGGAGAACGTCAACGGATAGCTATTGCCAGGGCATTATATAAAGATCCGGAAGTTCTGATTCTTGACGAGGCAACGTCTTCTTTGGATGCAATTTCGGAGAAATATGTCAGGCAAGCGTTAACAAATTTAGCGAAACAAGGGAAAACGGTCATTATAATTGCCCACAGATTGAGCACAATTAAAAATTCGGATGTAATTTTTGTATTGGAAAATGGGAATTTAGCTGAATCCGGAAAGCATGAGGAACTTATAGCGCGCGATGGAGTGTACAGGGAATTATGGAAAGAACAGTATGAATTGATTTAAAAATATACAATAAATACTTTACTCAAAGTATGAGTTTTCTAACTAAACCTTAACTAAAACTAGCTGGTGTTTGTAGTGTAATTCATTCAAGCCAAGTTTCAGCGAAAAAAGGGGGTGTGTGTCACCCTCTTTTTGTTTGTCCCATGACAAACTCCTTCTAACTCCTTTTAACTCCTCCTAACTCCCTCTAACTCCCTTTAACTCCTTCTAACTCCTTCTAACTCCCTCTATTTTTCTTTTTTTTGGCATGATTTTTTCGCAATCCGAAATAAATGTTTACATTTGCACGGATTCTTTAAAAGAGAATTAAACACAAAACGCAGCAAATCAGTAGTATAATGACAATTTCTCAACCCTGTTTTAATTGGTTTTTAGCTAAGTTTAACACTTTAAATTTGGTTGATTTGTCATTTATGTTAGAGAGAGAGAGAGAGAGACTTACCTAGGCTCACGAGCGCGTCAATATAAAAGAAATTTCTTAATTAACAACAACATAGCCCGGCTGAATTATTTGAATTTAGTCCGGTTTTTTGTACCCTATAAATCCCTTCCCCGTAGTTCATTTTCCAAAGAGATGTCGTATTTGAATTGTTTTTTCCCGCTTGTGAAAGTAGGGCGAAA
>JAIRZF010000152.1 GCA_031267385.1 Dysgonamonadaceae bacterium
AGGTATGTGGAGAGTCTTTCTTCGTATGCCCGTCAGTTCCTCGGACGGATGAGCAAGCCGGAATGTGATTATATCAAAGGGATTCCGCCTGCAATTGCAATTGAGCAGCGGGTGAATACCCGCAATCCGCGGTCGACGGTTGGAACCTCTACGGAAATTTATGATTATTTACGTTTGTTATATTCCCGTGTGGGAAAAACAATTTCCCCGATTTCGGGAGAAGAAGTCAAAAAGCATCAGGTAAGTGATGTTGTCGATGAAATGTTAACCTATCCCGAAGGCACTAAAATGGCTTTACTGACCAAAATTAATCTTCGTTCCGGGAGGAATATGCAGGAACAATTGGAGATTTTTATAAAAGAAGGTTTTTCGAGGGTTGAAATAAAAGAAAAAATAGTTTCGATTGAAGACGTTCTCAAGCAGCAAGAGCTTCTGAAATGTAAAGGCTTGTACCTTCTTATCGACAGGTTGACGGCGTCGCCGGATCATTTGGTGATGAACCGGCTGGCGGATTCGGTTGAAACGGCTTTTTTTGAGGGAGACGGATATTGTATCCTCCGGTTTTATACGGATTCCGGTGTTGTGACAAGGGAGTTCTCCAAGACAATGGAGGCTGACGGGATGGTATTTGAAGAACCGAACGATATGATGTTCAATTTCAACAGTCCTGCGGGAGCGTGTCCTTCCTGTGAAGGGTTCGGGAGGGTAATCGGTATTGACGAAGATCTTGTCATCCCGAATAAATCATTATCCGTTTATGGTGATGCGGTGGTTTGCTGGAAAGGTGAAAAAATGGGAGAATTCAAGCAATGGTTTATGCAAATGGCTGTGAAGTACGATTTTCCAATACATAAACCCTATTACGAATTATCTCAATCGGAAAAAGATTTTCTATGGCGGGGAAACGATGAAGTGAAAGGTATAAATGATTTCTTCAAATACGTTGAAGGAAACTTATATAAAATTCAGTACCGGGTACTTATGGCCCGTTACCGGGGGAAAACGACCTGCCCGGATTGCAAAGGGCGGCGTTTGAAACCGCAGGCCCTTTATGTGAAAGTTGGAGGAAAGTCCATTGATGAGTTGGTTGTCATGCAGATTTCCGAGCTGAGGCGGTTCTTTGATGAAATGGCGCTGAATAAGCACGAAGAATTGGTATCTACCCGTTTGATGATTGAAATTAAGTCACGTCTCCAGTTCCTGGTGGATGTGGGTTTAGGGTATCTGACCCTGAACCGTTTATCGGCCTCTTTGTCGGGTGGGGAAAGCCAGCGCATCAATTTAGCAACCTCCCTGGGCAGTAGTCTCGTGGGTTCGCTTTATATTCTGGACGAACCGAGTATTGGCTTACATTCAAAAGATACGGATCTGTTATTGAAAGTGTTACGGCAATTGAAAGCGTTGGGAAATACGGTCATTGTGGTCGAACATGATGAAGAGATCATACGTGCAGCCGATTACATTATTGATATCGGTCCTGCTGCCGGTCAACATGGGGGAGAGGTTGTTTATCAGGGAAATCTCTCTGATATGAATGAAAATTCAATCGGCTATACCATTCGTTATTTAACCGGAAAAGAGCAAATTGAAATTCCCAGTCCGCGTCGGAAATGGAATAACTACCTGGAAATCAAAGGCGCTTGGGAGCATAATCTGAAGGCTATTGATGTCAAATTTCCATTGAATGTGATGACGGTAGTAACGGGAGTCAGCGGTTCCGGGAAGTCGTCGCTGGTGAGGGATGTTTTTTTTCAGGCATTAAAAAGTCATTGTGAAAACAACAAAGATTTATCGTTACAGATGTCCGGATCCGATGGAGACTGGCATTTAGTGAAAGGCGTCGAATTTGTAGACCAGAATCCGATTGGCCGTTCCTCCCGTTCCAATCCGGTGACATATATAAAAGCGTATGATGAAATACGCAAGTTGTTTGCAGATTTGGCTTTGTCGAAGCAAATGCATTTTACTCCGGCCCATTTTTCATTCAATGTAGAAGGCGGACGTTGTGAAGAATGTAAAGGAGAGGGCTTTATTACGGTTGAAATGCAATTTATGGCCGATGTGGTATTGGAGTGTGAGTCCTGCCATAGAAAGCGTTTCAAACAGGATGTTCTGGATGTCGAATATCGGGGGAAGAATATTTATGACGTTTTGAACCTGACGATAGATGAAGCTATTGTTTTCTTTTCGGGGACGAATGGAAGTCTTGAAAAGAAAATCACTAAAAAATTGCTTAGTTTGCAGGAAGTTGGCTTGGGATATGTCAGGCTCGGCCAAAGTTCTTATACCCTTTCAGGAGGAGAGAACCAACGTGTCAAGCTGGCGCTCCATCTGAGTGAAGAACATGTTTTACCTACCTTATTTATTTTTGACGAACCTACCACGGGTCTTCATTTTCATGACATCAAAACCTTATTGAAAGCGTTTGACGCCCTTATCTCACGGGGTCATACCATTGTTGTTATTGAACACAACATGGACGTCATCAAATGTGCCGACCACATCATCGATTTAGGCCCGGAAGGGGGCGAAAAGGGCGGTTATCTTGTTTGCACGGGTACTCCGGAAGAAGTGGCGAAGTGCAACGAATCGTATACCGGACGATTTTTAAAAGAAAAATTATAACTTTTTTTGATCCGCATTGTTGTAGGGTACGATCGCTGCAATCCGGATTAATTATTTTTAACTTTAGATCGGTGTTTCCCATCGTAAAAGCCGGATTAATTTAAATTTTCTTCTATTTTTAATATTTATTTGCAAATATAATGTATATTTACAGCGATTATTAGCTAACTGCGTTGAAAAGTACGATCGGAAACTATTTTAAAAATTATTGTTAAAAGCTATTATTTTATGGAATTAAACAGACTAAGACTGACAAGGGCGTTTAGCCCTCCTGAATGTGGCTTGCCGGGAGTGACAAGAGGCATGAGAAAAGTATTAATATTACTCTTTGTCTTTGTGGGCTGTTTCTGGGTAGAGACGGCATTTTCCCAGGAAATAAAAGGGATTGTAGTAGATGAAAAAGGCGAAATTTTAGTTGGGGCTTCAATTAAAGTGGTGCGGAAAGATGGGAGTGCGGTAGGAGGCACTGTTGCAGACATTAATGGGAAGTATTCGGTTAATGTGTCCGCGAACAATGTTTCTTTAGAATTCAGCTATATTGGGTACACTACCCGTATACTCCCTGTTTCTGATAAGCAGGCATTGTCCCGCGTGGTGATGAGTGAAAATTTGATGGATCTTTCTGAGGTAGTTGTTACCGGTATGACGAAGATAGACAAACGTTTGTTTACGGGATCTTCGGCACACCTGAGAGGGGAAGATATAAAAATTGACGGTATACCTGATGTAAGCCGGGCTTTGGAAGGTCGTGTCGCAGGGGTATCTGTACAGAATGTTTCCGGAACTTTCGGATCTTCTCCGAAAATTCTGGTACGTGGAGCTACGTCTATTTACGGTAACTCTCAGCCATTGTGGGTTGTAGATGGGGCGATCGTTGAAAATGTGGTCGAAATCGGCGCTGATCAAATTAACTCGGGAGACGCTGAAACCGTGTTGAGTTCTGCTATCGCAGGATTGAACGCCAGCGATATTGCAACCTGGGATGTTTTGAAAGATGCGGCAGCAACTTCTATCTATGGAGCAAAAGCCAAATCGGGGGTAATCGTGATCACAACTAAAAAGGGACGTTCAGGAAAATCCGTTATCAATTATACCGGAGAATTCTCTACTCGTCTGATACCGAGTTACAGTGATTTCAATGTTATGAATTCTCAGGATCAGATGGGTGTTTATCAGGAAATGGAACAAAAAGGATGGCTTAATTTCAGCCAGACTTTCAGAGACAAAGAAACCGGCGTATATGGGAAAATGTACCAACTGATGAGCGCCTATGATCCTACAAAAGGAACATTTGCGTTGCAAAATACAGAAGCCGCCAAAATGGCTTATTTGCGTGAAGCGGAATACCGGAATACCGATTGGTTTGGCGAATTATTCAATAATTCGGTAGGACAAAATCATGCTCTCAGTCTTTCGGGAGGAAATGATAAGTCGACATACCGTGCATCTATGAGTATTATGGACGATCCGGGATGGTATAAGCAAAGTAACGCCCAACGTTATACCGTTAGTCTGAAGTTGGATCATAAAATTGCAAAAAATCTTGATTTTGAAATGGCTCCCCGGGTTTCTTACCGGAAACAAAGAGGCCCCGGAACCCTGGGTAGAACAACCAATGTGGTTTATGGAGAAGTCGGACGTGAATTCGACATCAACCCATACATGTATGCTCTTAATACATCCCGTACCCTCGACCCGTCCGAGACTTATACCCGGAATTATGCCCCGTTCAATATTTTTGATGAATTGGATAATAACTACATGGATTATAACTTGATGGATATGACATTGCAGGGACAATTGACATGGGGAGCATTCAAAGGTTTTGATGTTACACTGTTTGCTGCGACCAATTATCAAATGTCGAGCATGGAACACAATATCACCGATTTTGCCAACCAGGCAATGGCTTATCGTGCAATGCCGGATGCGGTAGTGCGTGACGCCAATTCTTATTTATACAGGGATCCGGATGTCCTTTATGCGTTGCCGATAACGGTGCTTCCCTATGGAGGTATTTATTATCGCCAGGACAATAAAGCGATGGCGAGCCAGTATCGTTTATCCGCCAATTACACGACTAATATCAGGAATGAACATATTCTTTCTCTTTTCGGTTCCGCTGAAATGACTTCTGCAGATAAGGATAGAACCTGGTTCCGTGGTTGGGGACGTCAATATTCCATGGGTGACGTACCTGCATATGCTTACGAAGTATTTAAAAAGGGATTGGAAACCGGAGCGGATTATTATGGATATTCTCCTCATCGGGACAGGTCATTGTCGTTCACCGGCAATGCAAATTATTCATACAAAGGAAAATACAATCTGATGGGTACGGTTCGTTATGACGGTTCCAACCGTTTAGGGAAAGCTCGTTCTGCACGATGGTTGCCGACATGGAATATGGGCGCTGCATGGAATGTACATGAAGAAAGCTTTTTTGAATCATGGAAACCTACTTTATCTCACCTTAAGGTATTTGGTTCTTACGGTTTGACAGCCGAT
This sequence comes from Dysgonamonadaceae bacterium, assembly GCA_031267385.1. Classification (GTDB taxonomy): domain Bacteria; phylum Bacteroidota; class Bacteroidia; order Bacteroidales; family Azobacteroidaceae; genus BNXB01. Next base: position 5,134 of record JAIRZF010000152.1, read on the forward strand.
CGTGGAACTGCAACTAACTCTCAGATCATCCTCAGGGCTCAAACAGCCTGGCGTCCGGAAATTTCCGCACAAGAGCCCAGTATCTATATTTCCAGCCTGGAAAACAGCGAGTTGACTTATGAAAAGAAAACGGAGTTGAATTTAGGTCTGGAATTCGGGTTGTTAAATAACCGTCTCTATTTTGATTTTCAACACTTCAGACGTCATAATTTCGATTTGATCGGGCGTATTGATGTCATGGGAATCGGAGGTGACGTGCAAAAAATAGCGAATGTTGCAGAAATGGATTCTCGCGGTTGGGAAGCCACTGTGAGTACGAAAAATATTGATACAAAAGATTTTCGTTGGACTACTTCTCTCGTCTTTTCTGATATTCGCTTGAAAATTACCAGTCTGAAAAATGATCAACGGGTCATTGATTTGATTAGTAATACGGGTGGAAATTTCGGGTTGGTCGGAGATCCGAGACAAGTTATTTATTCAATCCCTTTTGCCGGTTTGGATGAAGACGGTTTCCCCACTTTTTATAATGAAAATGGAGATCGGGTTTGGAATGTATACCTGCAAAACAAAGAAAATCTGGAGTTCCTGAAATATGAAGGATCGGCAGACCCCACCACTTTTGGTAGTTTGGGAAATCTCTTTAACTATAAGAATTTCCGTTTGAACTTTTACGTTACCTATTCTTTTGGAAACAAAATAAGATTAGACAAGGCCTTTAGCCGGTCTTATACCGACTTTACGGCAATGCCTAAAGAATTCAGGAACCGATGGGTGTTGCCGGGAGACGAAAATTATACCAATATTCCGGTTATTGCGTCTACACGTCAAACAACAGCGAACACCGATTTACGCTATGCTTACAATATTTATAACTACTCTGATGTTCGGGTCGCTGATGGAGGTTTCATCAGAATGAAAGAGATATCAATAGCTTATGACGTCCCTAAGAAACTTATTTCCAAGGCTTCTCTGAATAATCTTTCTCTCAAATTGCAAGGGACAAATTTATTCTTGTTGTATGCTGATTCCAAATTGAACGGACAAGATCCGGAATTCAATAACTCTGGTGGTGTGGCCTCTCCTATGGCAAAACAAATTACATTTACAATTTCCCTTGGACTATAAAACAGTAATAATCATGAAAATAAAACTTATATCATTATTTTCGCTGGCGTTGATGTTTGTCGTCACGGCTTGCGACGAATATCTGGATGTAATGCCGGACAGTCGTACGGAACTGGATTCGGACGAAAAGATCACAAAATTATTAGCAAATGCTTATCCCGATAACACGTTTATCTTCACTACGGAAATGGCTTCGGACAATACCGATTGGAAAGAAAACGACTATTCTTCTGTTAATAACGTTCAGGATCAACAGTTTGCCTGGGAAGATGCAACGGAAAATACCGGAAGCGACTCTCCCGAAGATTTTTGGGAGGGTTCCTATAATGCAATTGCCACAGCCAATCACGTCCTCCGGGCCATTGAAGAATTAGGAAATCCGGAAAGGCTCGATGCACAACGTGGAGAGGCTTTGTTGGCGCGTGCATACAATCATTTTTACCTTGTAAATGTTTTTGCCAAACATTATTCGGAGCAAACAAGCGAAACCGATTTGGGAATCCCTTATGCAGATCAACCGGAAACGACTGTAAATCCGTTTTATGAAAGGCAATCGGTAGCTGAAACCTACCGGCGGATCGAAAAAGACCTGGAAGAAGGCCTGCCTTTGATCGACGATAACTTGTATGCAGTTCCCAAATATCACTTCAACCGGAAAGCAGCATATGCTTTTGCCGCCCGTTTTTACCTCTTCACCAGGAAATACGATAAGGTCATTAGCGCTGCAAATGAAGTTTTGGGTGAAAAGCCAACTATAATGATAAGGAACATGAAAGAATTCCAATCATTGACAAGTGATTTTCAATTAAGAGCAAGGCATTATGTGAAAACTCAACACAATGCCAATCTGTTGATCCTTACCACTTACAATTACACTTATGCTTTTGGTAATTATAATACAGGGAAAAAATATGCTCATACGAAGACCATTGCTTCGAATGAGACTACCCAGTCCGCAGGTCCGTGGGGGATTTATACCGGAACTCTTTATTACCTGCCCCCGTCCTCTTATACTCAGTACATAGCAAGTCCTAAGATCCCTTATTATTTTGAAACAACAGATCCGATTGCAGCCACAGGTTACAGACATTCAATCAGCGTCGCTTTTTCAGCAGATGAAACCCTGTTGTGCCGGGCTGAGGCTTACATTATGAAAGAGGATTACGCCAATGCGACTAATGATTTGGCTCTTTGGGTGACAAGCCGTACAACGACAGGCGTTTCCCTGACGCGGACATTGGTCAATGAATATTATTCCAATCCGGAGTTGAATTATTATATCCCGGCAGATCCTACCGTTAAAAAACAATTGCATCCGGAGTTTCCTATCGTTTCGCAGGAACAGGAAAATTTTCTGCAATGTCTTTTGCACATACGTCGTATTGAAACCATTCACGAAGGTTTGCGTTGGTTCGATGTTAAACGTTTTGGAATTGTGATCTATCGTCGTTATCTGGATGTTAACGAGAGTGTTACGGTACTGGATTCATTGCCGGTAAATGATCCCCGGAGGGCTATTCAAATTCCGGCCACAGTAATAAAGGCAGGATTAGCGCCTAATCCCCGATAAATTAAATCTCTAAAATAAATCATTATGGGAAAATTTAAAATATATCTGATATCTTCTTTTTTACTGGGGATGATCCTGTGTTCATGTGGAGAAGAAGACCTGAGTAACGAAAGTGTTTTTAACGAAAGTACGACCCAGCAAACGGATTTCGATCGTTGGCTGTTATCAAACTATACTTATCCGTACAATATTGCATTTAAGTACAAGATGCAGGATATAGAAAGTAGCAAAAGTCATCAGTTGGTGCCTGCTTCCCCCGACAAGTGCATCGCTATTGCTAAATTGCTGAAATATGTATGGATAGAAGCTTACGATGAAGTGCAAGGCATTCATTTTATACGGTCGTATTCTCCTAAAGTCATACACCTTATAGGATCCGGAGGATATGATTCCAGTAATTCAACTTTATTGGGAACAGCGGAAAGTGGAATGAAAATTACATTGTACGACGTGAATGGTCTGAATCCGGATGATGTTTCTACAGAACAGTTGCAACGGTATATGAAAACTATTTTTCATGAGTTTTCACATATCTTGCACCAAAACAAGAATTATCCGCCTGAATTCGATGAAATAAGCCACAGCGATTACGTAGGAGATGATTGGAGTGAAAGTACGGAGACCCTGGAAATTGCCAAATCCAAAGGTTTTGTCAGCCGCTATGCCCGTAAAGAAACCAATGAGGATTTTGTGGAAATGATAGCCATCTTTGTCGTTTACGGTCAGGACAATTGGGACAGTCTTTTGGAGTCTTCCGGGCCGGAAGGAGCTGAAAAGATCAATCAGAAATTTGAGATCATAAAACAATACCTGAATAATTTGTGGAGTCTTGATATCTACGAGTTGCAACGGGTGTTTGAAAACCGGTTGGCTTCAATAAACAGCCTGGATTTAAAAAATCTATAAAAGAAAAGTCGTATGAGAAAAATAATATATTTAAGTTTAATCATCCCTCTCTTTTTGATGAATGCCTGTTTGCATGATGAAAAGGAGGTCTTTGATGAACCTGCATCAATCAGGATGCAGAAAGCATTGAGTGAATATGGGCAATTGTTGGCGAGTTCCGAAACCGGTTGGTTTGCAGATTATTATCCGGAAGACGATTATGGAATCGGAGGATATGCCATGTTTTTCAAATTTAACTCGAATGGAACTGTCGATGTGAGCTGTGAAATAGAAACGAATGCTCCTGCAATGGAAGTAAAAACCTCCCAATGGGAAATGACGCCGGATCAGGGGCCTGTAATTTCTTTTTCTACCTATAATCCGGTCATGCACTATTTTAGCGAGCCTTATTCCTGGGATGCCGACGGTCGGCGGGGCGATTATGAGTTTATTGTGATGAAAGCCGGAAAAGATACGATCGAGATGAAAGGGAAAAAACACGGGAACCTGTTTGTCCTCAGGCGAAATACCGGAAATCTGGATTCAAAGACCTATTTTCAGGAAATTGCTCAGTTGGAGGATAAATTGTCCGAATTCGGAACATTCGGTTTTATGTTGAAAGGGACCAGAATTGGGATGGTTGCCGTTGTTGACAGGACGTTATCTCTCGGTTATAAAGATGAAAATAATGAAGATCAGATCGTAAAAGTATCTTATACTTTCACTCCTTCCGGTATTCGTCTTTCCGAACCTTATACTTTCCAGGATGCAACTATGCAGAATTTTACATGGAATGCCCAGGAAGAAAAGTATGTTTGTACCGATCCCAACATCGATGCTTTCCTGGATGTTTATTTTCCTGAAGATTATGAATTAAGATATAGCGAGGTACTCGGAAAATGGAATATCAGATACCATGGAGCGAGTACAACCACGTGGGTTGATGAGGTCGTTGAAATAACGCAAAAAAAGAAAAATGCCACGTATACCCTACATTCCCCGAAATTGTTCTCATTTCCCGGTATTGAACTTACATTTGACTCACAAAAAGGGATCCTTTCTATTTTGAATCAAAATGCTGCTGTACAGGAAGAAACAGGTTATAGTATCCGTGTCTGTGCCTATGACCGGAGTGCGGGATATTTGAATACGGCTGCAACCGGGCCTGTCGGTATTATCGGTATATGGAATAAAGATCAGGGAGGAACACGAAGTGTCACTTTTGTTGATAATGGGAAATGGGTGACCTATAAACCCAACGGGTTCTTGTTGAGGCTCTACGACGGATCGACCAACATGGGTAATTTTACTGCGAATGTAGCCGATTATCGTTTTAATGATATTACTATAACACAAATCGACGAATAAAAATTGTAACTTATGAAGAAAATAATTTATATGGTAATCTTATTCGCAGCCTTTGTTGTAGTAGGTTGTGAAAATGAAAGTTACAGATCGTTTGATGAAACTCAGGTTGAGATTGAAGAATCAAACGTAATTTTCACTGCAAAAGGAGGAACCGGCGCCATTGTCGTTGCATCTTCAGTGAAGTCTGTTTCGGCCACTTCAGATCAGTCATGGTGTGCTCTGAATGTCTCCGGAAATACGATTACAGTGACTGTTTCCGAAAACATGAATATGTCGGGACGTACGGCATTAGTTACGATCCGTTCTAACGATAAAGTTAATTATGTCCCTGTCACGCAAGCTTCTGTGCACCTGACGCTGGATAGTTATGAGACCGTTACTTTCTTGGGAAGAGGAGGAACCATAAGCTTTCCTTATGAATGTGATGCTTCCGTAACCGTAATCTCCGAATATCCATGGTTGACCGGTACCGTTTCAGGAAATGCTGTTACTTTGACGGCGTCGGCAAATTCCGATTTTCTGGAGAGCCGGACTGCAAAAATAAAAATTGTGGCCGGAAACAACCTTGCAATGCTGCAATTGAATGTCCTTCAAGGGGAATTAATTACCTCTTATGAACCGGATCCGGATATTAATACTGTGGATAATTTCCTGAATTTGAAAAATAACGGAACATCATCCCGTTATAAAATTACTTATTTTTCACCGGGAATGGAGACGCTTTATAGAAACCTGAGAACGTCTTATCCTATACTGCAGGAAATAAGGGTTGAAGCGCCCAGAAGTAGCTATAAGCTTTCTGTCATCCTGTATAATCTGGATGGAGCTACTGCAAGTTACTACTATTGGAATGCCACAAATGGATTGGTTCCCGTAGATAATTCAAAATCAGTAGCCGCATTTGCATTTAGTGGAAACAGCTATGGAGGAGTAACCGCTCCGTATACGGCGACTACCAATTATACGCAATTACGGGCGATTTTTGCCTCAGATGCAGGGTTTACCGTCATCCCGGACGAAGACAATACCTATTGGTTCCGCAGTGTAAATAATCCGATGGATTATTTCAAAGTAGAACCGGCGAGTTGGTAATAAAAAAAGAGGAGGATAGTGTATTAGCTATCCTCCTCTTTTTTAATTTGTTGAGTCGTTAAAATATAGATTTCGCAATACCCATTTCCAATCCTCTCAATTCGGCAAGTCCGCGTAAGCGGCCGATGCAGGAATAGCCGGGGTTCGTTTTCTTCCTGAGGTCATCGATCATCTGATGACCATGATCCGGACGGATTGGTATGGAAATATTCCTTCTTTTTTGCAGGAGCAATAATTGTTTCATCACATGGTACATGTCCACATCTCCTTCGAGGTGATTCGCTTCGTAGAAGTTCCCTTCTTCGTCGCGTTGCGTGCTGCGTAAATGGACAAAACCGATGCGATCGCCCAGACGCTCTACCATTCCCGGAAGATCATTGTCCGCACGGACGCCGAACGAACCCGTACAGAAACACAATCCGTTGGATTTATTCGGAACCGCTTCGACCAACCGGTTGAAATCCTCCTCCGTACTCATGATACGGGGCAAACCAAGAATAGGGTAGGGAGGATCATCGGCATGGATGACCATCAGAGCGCCAACCTGATCGGCAACCGGACAAATTTCTCTCAGGAAATAGATCAGATTAGAACGAAGACACTCTGCATCCGTATCTTTGTACCTGTCCAGAGCCTGCTGGAATTGTTCAACGGTAAAACTTTCTTCCGAACCCGGAAGACCGGCTATCATGTTGCGGGTAAGAATTGTTATTTCTTCTTCCGGCATAGATTCAAAACGTTTTTTTGCTTTTTCAATTTCCTGGGGAGTATATAATTTTTCCGCTCCCGGACGTTTCAGGATGAATAATTCGAAAGCAACGAAAGCCGCCTTCTCGAAACGCAATGCCTTGGAACCGTCGGGCAGGGTATAGGCCAGGTCTGTGCGTGTCCAGTCGAGGACAGGCATGAAATTGTAAGTTATAGTGTATATGCCGCATGCAGCCAGATTACGGATACTTTCCTTATAATTTTCAATGTATCTTTGAAAATCTTCGGTTTGAGTTTTGATATGTTCATGCACGGGAATGCTTTCAACAACAGACCACTTCAGCCCTGTCGCTTCGATCATTTCCTTGCGTTTCATAATTTCTTCTTTAGTCCATACCTCCCCATTCGGGATGTGATGTAAGGCCGTAACAATTCCGGTGGCTCCGGCTTGCCTGATATCCCATAAACCGACAGGGTCATTGGGACCGTACCATCTCCAGGTTTGCTCAGTTAATTTCATAAATTATTGTATATTAATATGTTATTTGACTTCTATATTTTAAAGCGTCACTGTGTACGCACACAAATATACAAATCTTTTTTATAATTCAACTGTATGTAACGATTTTTATATACCTTTGTTCTGAAAATATTTTATACTCGTATGAACTCTATACCACAAAAAATTAAGATCAAAGATATTGCTGAAAAAGCGGGCGTTTCTGCCGGAACCGTTGACCGTGTATTGCATGATCGGGGGAACGTATCGGATGAAACAAAGAGAAAAATTCAAGCTATCTTAAATGAAATAAATTACCGTCCCAACCATTATGCGAGCGCTTTGGCTTCGAAAAAAGTGTTTGTCTTTTGCGCCGTGATCCCCAACTGTGAACCCGGAGGGTATTGGGAACTGGTCGAGCAGGGCTTGCTCAGGGCAGAGCAGGAATTATATGATTTTAAAGTCGTTGTAAAAGTATATCATTTTGATCAATACAGTCCGGACTCTTTTGCAGAGGCGATGGAGGCGGTGTTGCAGCAAACTCCGGTTCCGGATGCTGTTTTGTTGGCGCCTTTGTATAAACCGAAAACAATGATTTATACAAAGAAGATGGAAGAACGTGAAATTCCTTATGTTTTCATCGATTCCCGTGTTGAAGAGGCTAATCCTCTTGCTTTCTATGGACAGGATTCATTGCAAAGCGGTTATCTGGGGGCAAAATTATTATTTTCTCAATGTTCCGATACCGATAAAATAGCCATTTTTAGTTTCTTTGATCCGGGTCAAACACTTTCAAATCAGATCGCTTTACGCATGGACGGTTTTAAATCGTACGTCAGTAAAAATAACTTGTCCTGCAAGATTGTTCGTGGTACTCTGAGTGCAAATGATCAGGAAGAAAATGTGTCTATGATGAAAAAACTTTTTAAGGAAAATCCTGATATTAAGGGCGCTGCGATTTTCTCATCCAGAGCTTATGTCGTTGCCGGTTTTCTTGAAAAGTATAAATTGAATCATGTCACCATGATTGGTTACGACCTGCTCGAAAAAAATGTGAAGTATCTTAAAAATAATACGATTTCTTATCTTATAGCTCAACGTCCTGAAGAACAGGCATATAAAGGAATTAAAGCATTTAGTGAACATTTCATATTCAAGAAAAATGTTCCACAAATCAACTATATGCCGATAGATATCCTTACTCAGGAAAATATTAAATTTTATTTGGAGCAATCACAGTAACTTCAGCTCCTCTAACTCCCTCTAACTCCCTCTAACTCCCTCTAACTCCCTCTAACTCCCTCTAACTTCCCCTAACTCCCATTTTTTTTGGCATGATTTTTTCGCAACCCAAAATAAATGTTTACATTTGCGAGGGTTCTCCGAAAGAGAATTGGACACAAAACACAGCACATCAATGATATAATGATGATTTCTTGTCCCTGCTCTAAGTCATTTTTAACTAAGTTTAACACTTTAAATTTGGTCAGGTTGTCGTTTATGTTAGAGAGAGAGAGAGAGAGAGAGAGAGAGAGAGAGAGAGAGAGAGAGAGACTCACCTAATTAGTCCTACGCGCGCGAGCGCGCGCGAAATCACGTTTGTTTTATTTCTACAAGATATAACTTTCTTAAATTCTACGAGAATTTGGGAAGGTTTTTTTTGTTATTATCCGATAAAATTTTATTTAGAATGAATTTGAATATGAAATTATTTATAAAATTTGCAATAACCATTAGTCTCTTGTCCGGAATAAGTAAGGCGTGGGCACAAACGACGTATAGTGATGGGGCTTCTTACGATAGTGATCCGGTTTGGGGCGGCGCTTATTGGCGTTATTCCGACGGAGGCGACGACGTGGTAACCTCCGGTACGGAACTGATCGCCGCCATTAACGCTACAGGTACGTACAATGCCACTAAGCCTTACATTATTCCTATCGCCAACGATATAACCATAAGCGCCGCAATTTCCCTTTCAAATAAAAATATCGTACTGCGCAAAGTTACGCGACAAGACATACAGCCTTCTTTCGGAAGTTATTATCAGGCCACAGACAACAAGTACATTGTTCAGAAATACTGGGATTATAACGATCCCTGGTTCGATACTAATGCCACTTCGCCCGAATTATACGACGGAGAGCCGGATTTTGGCATTACGGTCACTGATATAAATTCGCATTTTACAATGAGCGGTGCAGAGAATTCCTTGACAACGGAAAATATTACGCTTTACGGACGAAACACGTACCTCAACTTAACCGGAAAAAGTCCGCTTCAAGGCGGCGGAATTTATATTTCAAGTAATCAAAAGATAACACTGGCTTGCAATATCGCAGGCGTTGGCGCGGAATCTAACACTGCCAGCAACAACCGTCATAGCGCTGTTGGAATATATAGTGGCACTAGTGGAAATATCCAAAGTATCACCTTCAGGGGAGGAGTTATCTGGCACAACCACGCCGGCGCTTTTGGAGGTGCGGCTTTTCATTGGAATGGTGGTACTACCGGATCAATCGTGTTTAAGGGTTATACAATTATTGAAGACAATTACAGCGAAAGCGAGGGTGGCGCATTTTATAAAAATGGGACTGGAGCTTCGCTGGATATCATCGACAATGTTATTTTTCGTAACAATACAGGTGGTGACGGCGGCGCATTACACATGCAAGGCGGCATAACAGTCAATCTGCGCAATAACGTTTTGTTTGAAGGCAACCGGACCCTTTCTAGGCCGAAAGTAGCTGTACTTTTCCCCAGCAATGGCGGCGCAATCTGGATAGCCCAGTATGCTAGTAGTAGCACTGAAATTGTCAATATCTATGATAATGTTACTTTCCGCAACAATCAGGCGGCGCGCGGTGGCGGCGCCATAGCGATGGGGAATAGTAGTAGTCAGGGACCAGGGACGCTAACCCTTTATGGTGGACGCTTTGAGAATAATAGTGCACTTGGTTTGGCACGAGATCTCGGCTCATTGGGTAGCTACTCGGTCGCAGACCAATATGCCATTGGCGGCGGCGGCGCTATCTATGCCTACAAGACCACGGAGATAAAAATTCCACCAACTTCTACCGTCCATTTCGAGGGCAACTATGCATCTGTTGCCTCCTATCTTGACAATACGAGTTTACAACAGAAAACTACCGGGAACAGTTTTTACGCTAACGATGATTATATCTCTCACATCCAGAATCCCAACGTTCATACTTCGCTGATAAATGTACACGGACAGACAGGTTGGGATTATTATAACTTGTACAATAACTATGATATAGGGACGCCCAACAATATTCCTAACGATTTGTATGCAATAGTCAATTTATCGCTTTCCCCGGCAGATGGTCGTGGTGGCAGTATTGTCGGCGATATCAATAATCATCTGTACGACATTTTAGGCGACGGCCACATGTGGGCGGAAAGCAATCAGGCAACGCCGCTGAGTTATACCGCCGTTCCGGTCGCAGGATATGAATTTTCCGGCTGGCAGGTCACAAGCTCGAACAATATCCTGTTGTCGGAAAAAGCAACCCTTCTCGGACTGGCGAGTAGCGCTACTCAGGCACAGATTGACGCTGAACTTGTCAAGCCGGTTTTGAAGTTGAAAGTCAGTAGTTTCGATATTTATTTAGAAGCCAGATTCGTGAAACAGGCCGTTCTGTCGATTACTCCTCCGAGTTTCGATATTCTGGCGCTGGACGAAACGGAAGATATTGCCGACGTAACCCCCTGGTATGCAGCACAGCCTTTTTCCGTAAGCAATCTTGGCGAAATGGATGCTGTGATTACAGGAGTAGAACTCGTCGGGACAGATGCCGGCAAATTCACGCTAACCGGCAGTACTACCGGTACAATAGCGGCTGGGCAAACGGACGAAACAAAATGGACGCTAGCGCCTGATCAGGAACAAATTCCGAATCCTTCACTTTTGAATACAGGCGAGTTCATTAGTTATGCGGCCACTTTCCGCATCACTTATTCGGGTGGTAAGACAGCCGAAGTTCCGGTAATTTTCCATCTTATCCGCAAACCCGGCATTATTATTACCGGAGAATACCATTTTGATACGCACGTCAAAGGTAGTCCGTCTGTTATTCAGCCCGTCAGCCTGCACAACTATGGTGTTATCAATGGACAAATCACGGTCATCGCTGTAGCTTCTGCCGTCAATATTTCGACCGGGGAGTTTACGGTCGACGACAGCGGTGTGTTTGAAGTCGGGAAGAATGCTGTTTTCAATGTCAGTGCCACGGTCGAAGAATCCATTGCCAACGGAGTAGACAAGAACGACTGGTTGGTACGGCTCACCTCGCCTATGGGGGATGTTATACCTGGTGATTATGAACGCTGGCTTGTTGTAAAATACATTAGTACGGATAATCCTTTGGATATCCGCATGACCACCGTACCAATTACGGTAAGCGTTATTAATCCCGCCGAAGTATCGTTTGATGAAACGAGAATGGCGGCAAATCTGGACGACCTGGATGATGATGGTGAAGAAGATATCGTTTTTACCGGCGTCTACAAGGAAGGCTATCCCTTGTCGCCGAGTGATGTAACCATTGCTATGCTCAATTTCGGACAAGTGTCGGCAGTCATCGAAACCGTTTACATGGAAAATGAGGCAGCTTCGGTCTTTGAAATCCGGGACAAAGAAGTAGGTAAATATATTCCTCCCTACGCCGATTCAAACGCCGGTTTGAATACTAACTACGCCGTACATGTAAAAACAGGTCTGACGCAAGGATCATATTCGGATTTTGTAATCGTAAAATACCAGGATGGCACTGACACTCAGAAAACGCTGAGGATAAATGTAATTTTCGAGGTAGAAGCAGCTGATATCTGGAATTTCACACTATCAGGGACAAATCACACATTTGATAATGCCGGAGCCGGATATTCCGAAGTCTCCCCTCAGACGGTGACTATTAACAATACAGGTAACCGGTCGTCAGAAAAAATGATAATTGAATTTGTTAACCCAACGAGTGATTTTATATTAAGTACCGAAACAATCGACAATATTGCTTCGGGTGGAACGGGTACATTCACCGTCCGACCGTCATTAGGTTTGCCTACAGGGACTTATACTGCCCAGATCCGGGTAAAGTACGATATGACCGATATTGTTGACGACACAAGTGACAACAATGACGAATATTCTCAGAAAAATAACAATTTCCATTTTTATATTGTGAGTTTTACGGTAGAATCGGTCATCCCATCAATCGAAGGTGATGCCTCTGTTTGTAAGGACGACACGGGTGTGACTTATACAACGGAATCCGGGCAGAAGAATTATGATTGGAGGGTCTCCAGCGGTGGGGAAATTACTGCCGGTTTGGGGACGAATGAAATCACGGTCACCTGGAGTGGTGCGAGTCAAATAGACAATTTGGTACGGGTCAGGTATTGTCCGGGCTCTTCCGATCAATATACCTCTTTTACTCGTTATGAAGTGGAGATAAAACAGGCTCCGACGGTAGGAAACATCAGCGTAGAATCCATGTATTGTGCAGGCGGGACGCTGAACCTGTACCCGCCGGAAGTCACAACCCACGGTTCATCGGTATCGGACGGCAACAAGGTCTGGAAATTGGACAATGAAGAGATAGAGATGCCTTATATGCTGAATGTAAGTGACAATGGGAAAACGCTGAAATATGTTGTCACGAGCGAATGTGGACAGGAAAGTTTTTCCGGGGTCACTCTGGATGTGAGGACTGTTCCGTCGATAGCTGCTATCACGGCTCCTACTGGTGTTTGCAACAATACCTCCCTGACATTGACTGCTCCGATGACGACTTCTTCTCCGGCGTTCACAAGCCAGGGTTGGAAACTGGATGCCGGTAACTTTACATCCGGCTATGCGGTGACTTATGATCAGAATGATAAGGATCTGTATTATGAAGCGGCGAATGTTTGTGGGACGAATAAGTCGAACACTGTACAAATTACAGTATATCCGACACCTGTTCCAAGTTTTGTTTCCGGCGCCGACGAGGCGGCTCCGGGTCAGGGCGGCATGGTTTATACGACCCAGTCGGGAATGACCGATTACGTGTGGGGAATCACTAACGGCGCTATCACTTCGGGAGGTAACGGTAATAACACGGCGACTGTGACCTGGGATACAGAAGAGACGGGCGGAAGTATCAGCGTGACCTACAAGTCGGCAGCGGGCTGTCCGGCAGCCAGTCCTGCTACTCAGCCTGTCAATTTCGAACCTCAGACCAATCCGACTATCGGCGGCACCACGACGGTTTGTCCGACAAGCAATAACGAATATACCTATACAACCGAAAAAAACAAGTTCGATTACGCCTGGACTATCACGGGCGGCGCCGCAGTCACGGCAACGGATAGCGGCGACGGTTACCCGACAATTAAAGTGACATGGACTTCCGGCGGAACAGGGGAAGTATCGGTTTCTTACCGCCATACCAACGATGCCGGCCTGCCTTTGGTCAGCAAGGATAAAGACATTACCAAGCAGACAGTAACGAGCATCACCACCCAGCCTTTGGGCGGCACGGATTGTTTTGGCGGCAGCGTTTCGCTGAGTGTAGCGGTCAGTTGTCAGGATAATACCGCAACTTACCAATGGAAGAAAGGCGGCGAGAATGTAGGGGTAGCCAGCTCAAATCCGGGCTATCCCGCTACCGAAAGTGGCGCCTATACAGTCGAAGTTTCTGGTATTTGCGGTACGGTAACATCCTCACCCGCTGTCACCGTCACCATCAAGGACAAGCCGGCAGCGACATTAACGGATATAACGTCCGCCTATACCACCCAGGAAGTGACCTATACCACCGACGGCGGTAGCGTCGGTGACGCTGGCACGTATAACTGGGACTATACCGGAGCAACCCTGGTTTCCGGTGGAACCGGCACGGATAAAACGATAACCGTCAAATGGACGACAACCGGAACAAAGACCATCAGTGTGGACTATACGGTGGACGGTTGCCCGACCACCACGGCGACCAAGAATGTGACGGTTGTAGCTCAGGGTCAGCCCATCATTGATGATGGTGATCCGGTGACAAGCGTCTGTTTCGGCGCCTCGCAATCGTACGCTACCGCCTCGAATAAATACAATTACTATTGGACGGTAAGCGGGGGTAGCGTTACCACCGGTCAGGGAACAGCGACTGCCTCTATTACGTGGGGTGGCGTGGGTAACGGTACGGTCAAAGTAGAGTACAGTGAAGCATTGGCAGCCACAGCAGTAGAATCGGAGGAAACGACTGTCACGATCAACGATCAGCCGTCGATA
>JAIRZF010000171.1 GCA_031267385.1 Dysgonamonadaceae bacterium
AGATAAATAAAATAATTACAGCTACAGCAAGGACGCCATTAATAATGTAATTTGTATTCTTCATAAACAACTTGAATTCGTTTAACTTTATTTTTGTTTTTATTAATTCATAAAAGACAATCACTCATTTTGAAAGCTCAAAGATATTCTTTTTGTTTTGTTCCTGCAAATCCTGAGAACTCATACAATCAATACCTTTTCTCTTAAGTTGTTCATTACTACCAATATGTGAATCCGGAAATGTTCCATTTTTAGAGAAAAAAACTCTGAATCCAAGTAATAAAACACTTAAAGCGATCAAAAAAATAGAAAATAAAAAGACATAAAGCATACACTTCCCTTTTTGTGAACGCAAATATAATAGTAATTATCTTTAAAATCAGTTTTTTTCTTGAATATTCGCTATTTTTTTTGTTTCTTTAGGCTTTCAAACGATTATATCTATAAGAATTAATAATTTATATCATGGAAGTTAAAGATTTATCACCGAAATTAATTTGGATTTTTTTTGATCAGATCACCAAAATCCCGCGTCCTTCAAAGAAAGAAGGGAAAATGGTTCAGTTTCTACTCGATTTTGCAAAATCTTATGGTTTGGAAGCAAAAAAAGATGATGCAAACAATGTCCTGATAAAGAAACCTGCTACGCCGGGAAAAGAAAATGTAACCCGGATTATCTTACAATCACATGTCGATATGGTGTGTGAAAAGAACAGCGATGTAAAACATGATTTTGAAAATGATCCTCTTCAGACTTATATTGATAACGGATGGGTGAAAGCAAAAGGGACTACTCTCGGAGCTGACGACGGCATCGGAGTGGCTGCTTCCCTGGCCGTTTTGGCGTCAAAGGACTTAGAACACGGCCCTCTGGAATGTCTGTTCACTACGGATGAAGAAACCGGTCTGACGGGAGCTTTTGCGCTACAAAAAGGTTTTCTGACGGGGGATATCCTGATCAACCTGGACACGGAAGAGGAAGGTGAGTTTTATATTGGTTGTGCCGGAGGAAAGAATACCCTGGCTACTTTCACGTATGATCCGGAGAGCGCCCCTGCCGGTTATTTCTGGTTTAAAGTCAGTGTAAAAGGTTTGAACGGAGGTCATTCCGGCAGTGAAATTGATAAAGGACTTGGAAACGCCAATAAAATTCTGACCCGTTATTTGTGGACTTTAAATAAGGAGTATCCGGTTGTTCTAGCTCAAATCAACGGAGGAAATCTTAGCAATGCTATTCCTCGGGAAGCATGGGCTATAGCCGGAATCCCAACGACAGGCAAGGAAAAAACCGGTATTTTGGCAAATCTGTTGCAATCTGAAGTGGAAACTGAACTAAAAGTCGCCGATCCGGGAGTGAAAATCAGCATTGAAAGTGCAGATGCGCCGCAAACTTGTGTTGATAAAAAAACCGGGAATAATTTGTTGAACGCATTGTATGCCTGCCCTCATGGAGTGATGGGCATGAGTTTTGATATTCCGGGACTTGTGGAAACATCCACCAATATGGCTTCCGTGAAAATGAAAGAAGACAATGCAATTGTCGTTACCACCAGCCAGCGTAGTTCTATCAATTCCCTCAAGGTAGATGTCGCCAATAAAGTGGCAGCGCTATTCACTTTAGCCGGAGCGGAAATAAAAGCGACAGACGGTTATCCGGGTTGGAAGCCGGATTCAAATTCGGAAATCCTGAAAATTTCAGAAAATGTTTATCTGAAACTGTTTGGAAATAAACCGGAAATTAAAGCAATACATGCCGGACTGGAATGTGGATTATTTCTCGAAAAATATCCCCATCTGGATATGATTTCCTGTGGGCCGACTATCTTGGGGGCACATTCTCCGGAAGAAAGGATCGATATTGTAACTGTAGATAAATGGTGGAAATTTTTGGTAGAATTACTAAAAAACATTCCTGTGAAATAAAACTTCGTTATTTGCGTTATATAGACCTGATAAGGATTTGACCGCCATGCGTAAATTACGATTAATACTACTTTTCCCGTTCACGCTGTTATTGATTGCCGTAGCAGCGTGTACGGATGATTTCGAGGATTATACTACCGGAGCGAATGATATTCTGGCGTTTTCAAAAGATACCGTCGCTTTTGATACCATTTTATCTACCATTGTCACTCCTACGGGTGGTTTCATCGTTTACAACAATAACAGTAAACCTTTGCTGATATCCTCAATAAACCTTTCCAAAGGAGACGCCAGCAATTTCAACATCGTTATCGACGGACAAACCGGAAATTACTTTGAAAATATTGAAGTTGGAGCAAAAGACAGTATTTATGTTTTTGTCAATGCCCGACTTGATGAAAATGGAGCGGTAATCCCCGTGTTATATGAAGATCAGATCCTGTTTCAAACCAATGGAGTTCAACAAAAGGTCGTCCTGGAGGCTTACGGACAAGATGTTTACATTTGGAAAGGTCGGGTCATTGACGAATCCGGAACACTCCCGAACGATAAACCGTATTTGATTTATGACAGTTTGGAAATCAAAGAAGGAGTAACGCTCACCATACAGGAAGGAACCACTTTTTATATGCATCAGAATTCCGGAATAAAAATCTACGGGACTTTGAATGTGAAAGGTAGTCCCGGCCGGAGAGTCGTGTTCAGGGGAGACCGTATGGATAATGATTACATGGTGAATATCCCTTATGACCGGGTGCCCGGGCAATGGGGCGGTTTTCGCTTCTATGAAACCAGTTTCAATAACGAATTTGAATCTGTATACATTCGGAATGGTTCGTACGGATTGATTTTTGAGACTTCAACAGCAGAGCAATCGAAACTGAAAATAAAGAATTCCATTATCACCAATATGAAAGGAGTCCTGATATCAGCCGATAATTGCCGGATAGAAGGAGATAATTGTGAGTTTTCAAATTCGCAACATCATTTGTTGTCGTTGGCCGGAGGAAAATACCGGTTTTCCCAATGTACAATGGCAAACTATTACCCTTCGACGCAACAATGGGGAACATCGGGTAATCAGACTATTTATCTGACAAATGAAATAGTGGAAATGGATGCTGTTACTGAAAATATAGTGTATAAACCGGCTCCATTGGAACAGGCGGATTTCACAAACTGTATTATTTATGGTCCGAATTCCAAGGCGGGAATAAATCTGTCCAAAGATACGGTGCATAATCCGGCGACTGTTTACAACTATAATTTCCTGAATTGCCTGGTTCTGTATGATGAAACAAAACCGAAGGCTCAATTTGTGGACTGTATTTTCAATAAAGACCCTAAATTCCTGAATATCAAGTTGACGGATACGGATTCAAAGTCAATTCCTTATGACTTCCGTCTCGATTCCATTTCTCCCGCAAGAAATGTGGCAAATCAGGAAGCAGCCCGGCGAATCCCCGACGATATGAATGGAATATCCCGGTTCATGGACGATGGTCCTGATATTGGAGCCTATGAGTATATAAAAAATGAAAAAAATGAAATACAAAAATAATGAAAAACAAAAAACTTTTAATCGTAATCTTAACTTTATCCTGCTGTTTTCCTACCGGTTTATTTTCCCAACAAAAATTCAGAGTGGTATCATATAATGTTGAGAACCTTTTCGATACGAATGATGATCCGGCTAAGGATGATAGTGAATTCCTGCCTGACGGCAAGCGTTATTGGACTTATAAACGTTATGCGAATAAACTGAATAATTTAGCCCGTGTTATAGCTGTAGCCGGAGAATGGGACATACCTGCTATTGTTGGCCTTTATGAGGTCGAAAATGAAAAAGTGATGGATGATTTCACAAAAAGATCCCCTTTGAAAAATCAGAAGTACCGCTATGTGATGACTAATTCGGAAGATGCCCGTGGAATCGACGTTGCTATGATGTACCAGCGGGACCAGTTTAAGTATTTGTATCACCGGTCGTACAGGATCAGATTTCCGGCTAATCCGAGTCGGAAAACCAGAGATATACTTCATGTTACAGGTTGTGTGATGTCCGGAGATACTTTGGATGTTTTTCTGTGCCATTTTCCGTCGAGGCGTGGAGGAGAAGTCCGGTCTGAGCCTGATCGTATGTACGCGGCATCTGTTGTGCGTTCAAAAGTAGACAGTCTGTTTCAGATCCGTCGAAACGCCAATATCCTCATTATGGGAGATTTCAATGATGAGCCCGGAAACAAAAGTATTTACGATGTTTTGAGGGCTAAACCATACTCGGTAAATATGAAATCCGGGGATTTGTGTAATTTATTTTACCCCTATCAGAAGAAACAGAATACCGGGACTTACAAATTCGGTAGAGAATGGAACATGTTGGATCAAATCATTGTTTCGGTTAATTTGTTAAATAAAAAACAACAATTTCATGTCTTGCCGGAAACTGCTACTATTTTCACTCCCTCATTTATCGTGACGGAAGATAAGGTAAATGGAGGGAAACGACCTTTTAAAACATATCATGGAGTGAAACACGAAGGAGGTTTCAGTGATCATTTCCCTATATTGTTAGATTTTGAAGTTTATTTTTCTGACAAATAAGTATGAAAAAAGTTGGATTTTTTTTTTGTAATTCCTCCATAACTTATTATCTTTGTGTGTTGCTTTGTTAAAAATTTCAAGTTATGATTAAGAATTTGTCACCGGATTCTCGCTTTCAGGAAACATTAAGCATCTTGTCCTTTGAAGATACTCAGAAAGTGCAGTTTGAATCCTATTGCCGGGCTAATTATTATCAGGTAATTTGGATTAAAAAAGGAGAAGCCGTGTTTGAAGTTGATATGAAGAAGATATCTCTTACTTCGGGTCAATTTATTTGTATCGGCAAAGACTTGGTGTATAAATTCGACTCTGAAAACGAATACACAGGATATGTCCTGAGTTTCGCAGAACATTATTTCGACCGGTGTGAACGGGAAAAACTGTTTCTTCAGGATGCGCGTATTTTTAAAGATCAATCACAGCCCATGTCAGCCGCCGAAATGATGCTTGATGGTAATTTGCTGAGTGTAGAGTCTATATTGAATACCTATCTGAATGATACGGATCCGTTGAGTGATGATATCATCCATACCCTTCTGAAGTTTTTCTTGTTTCGGGCTGAAGCTGCATTAACAAAAAATTCGCCGCCCGTTTCTATTTCGGATACCAACAAGATCCTTGTAAATAATTTCAGGAAATTGGTTAATGAGCATTTCATAGAACATAAAGATCTTGTTTTTTATACGGAACGGTTGGGCGTATCTTCCAGGCAATTGTTGTATGCAACAAAACAGGCTGTCGGAAAAAATGCCAAGGAAATTATTATTGAAAAAGTCATTGTTGAAGGGAAGCGTTTTCTTACTTATTCCGGACTTTCCGTCAAACAGATAGCTTATCGTCTGGGATTCAATGAGCCTAATAATTTTTCGATCTTTTTTAATAAATATACCGGAATGACCCCTCTCGCTTTCAAAAAAAATATTCTTGATTCATCATCCGGTAAGGCGAAAAAGATAATGTTTAGCGGACATTCATGATTTTTGCGGTTGTATTTTAATAAGAAGAAAAATAATTATAGCAGGAAATTTGTCTATATTTAAAGTTTGCATTATCTTTGCAAGCCGAAATTTGAATAAAATTCAGAAAAATATAAAATAAACGGATTCAATTTATTAAAAGAAAATTATGATTATTGTTCCATTAAAAGAAGGCGAAAATATTGAGAGAGCCTTGAAGAAATTTAAAAGAAAATTTGAAAAAACAGGTGTTGTTAAAGAATTAAGAAGAAGACAAGCTTTCTCAAAACCTTCTGTAGAAAAGAGAAAACAGAAAATTCACGCTGTATACGTGCAAAAACTTCATCAGGCAGAAGAATAATTCTTTTTTTATTATTATATTTGTTGCATCAAACGTCGCATCCTTATGCTAATAGACTCGTTTCTGCAATATCTCCGTTATGAGAAGGGTTTCTCTTCTCATACGGTGTCTTCGTATAGTAACGATTTGAATCAGTATCAGGACTTTGTCCTTCGGGAGAAGTCGGTTTTTGATCCGAAAGAAGCGGATGTGGCTCTGGTTCGCCGGTGGATTGTTTTTCTGATGAGCGAGGGATATTCCCCTCTGTCTGTGAATCGTAAGCTTAGTGCATTGAAATCTTTCTTCAGGTACTTGTTTCGGCTAAAACAGATTGCAGTCGATCCTGTTAAAAAAGTAAGCGGCCCCAAAGCAAACAAAGTACTCCCCAATTTTGTTAAAGAGAAAGACATGGAGATGATTCTCGATGACCCGGAATCGGATCGGTCTTTTGAATCCGTTAGAGACCATACTATTGTAGAGTTCCTTTACACTACGGGGATGCGCTGTGCCGAACTGGTTGGATTGGATGACAATGACGTCGATTTGGAGTCCGGTTTGTTGAAAGTCACGGGAAAAAGGAATAAACAGAGGTTAATCCCTTTCTCCGGGCGGTTGAAAGAAGCGGCGGATATTTATTTGAATGTAAGGAGAGAGATGGAGTCCGGCAAACAGGATTCGGCATTTTTTGTACGAAAAGATGGGCGTCGCCTGACAAATAGCCTTGTGTACAGGATTGTGAATTCCAGTTTGTCGAAAATACCGGGTCTGTCGAAAAAAAGCCCTCACGTGTTGAGACATACATTTGCAACAAGTATGTTGAATAATGGTGCAGACCTGAATGCGGTTAAAGAATTGTTGGGGCATGCGAGTTTGTCGTCAACTGAAGTTTATACTCATACTACTTTTGAGGAATTAAAAAAAGTGTATCACCAGGCTCATCCGAGAGCCTGATAAAATTAAAGGAGGTTACCTATGGAAATCAGAATTCAGCCTATTCGTTTTGAAGCAAGTCAACAATTGGAATCTTTTATCCAAAAGAAAGTTGCTAAGTTGGAAAAATATTTCGACGGAATCATTGCCGCCGAAGTCGTATTGAAAGTGATCAAGCCGGAATCCGCAATGAATAAAGAAGCTTCCATCAAATTGGAAGTGCCTGGACCCGATCTTTTTGCGACAAAAACCAGTGACACATTTGAAGAATCTATTGATATTGTGGTCGAAGCATTGGAGAAACAATTGGTGAAATTGAAAGAAAAGCAAAGAAGTAAATAAAAAATACCGTAGATATTTTGCAGATACAAAAAAAATGTCTAAATTTGCAGCCGTTTCGGCCCTTTTTGTAAGGATTCGGAACGGCTATTTAATTGTTTAATGCCTCTTTAGCTCAGTTGGCCAGAGCACGTGATTTGTAATCTCGGGGTCGTTGGTTCGAATCCGACAAGAGGCTCGGAGAGTTTAAAGAGAAGATTGACAATTGAAGATAGATCGAAGATAGGTGGTTGACGATTAAACAATTAGGGGCAGTTACCAGAGTGGCCAAATGGGGCTGACTGTAACTCAGCTGGCTTACGCCTTCGGTGGTTCGAATCCATCACTGCCCACAACGTAAAAACGTATAACGTATAACGTAAAACGTAAAACGTAATTCGCGGAAGTAGCTCAGTTGATAGAGCATTAGCCTTCCAAGCTGAGGGTCGCGGGTTTGAGTCCCGTCTTCCGCTCTCTCGCCTATGTAGCTCAGGGGTAGAGCACTTCCTTGGTAAGGAAGAGGTCACGGGTTCAAATCCCGTCATCGGCTCAGAAACTAAAGGAGAATTGAGAACCAGGTAAAAAATTTGCTGATTTTCAGTTTCAATTATCAGTTTGAAAAGACAATATTAATCAAATAAAGATCATTAAATTATGGCAAAAGAACATTTTAACCGGTCGAAACCCCACGTTAACATCGGTACAATCGGTCACGTTGACCACGGTAAAACTACTTTGACTGCTGCTATTACTACTGTATTGGCAAAGAAAGGTCTTTCTGAAGTGAAATCATTTGATCAAATTGATAACGCTCCGGAAGAAAAAGAAAGAGGTATTACTATTAATACGGCTCACGTAGAGTACGAGACGGAAAACCGCCATTATGCTCACGTAGACTGTCCGGGTCACGCCGACTACGTTAAGAATATGGTTACCGGCGCTGCTCAAATGGATGGCGCTATCATTGTGGTAGCCGCTACAGACGGTCCTATGCCTCAAACCCGTGAACACATCCTTTTGGCTCGTCAGGTAAACGTACCTAAACTGGTCGTTTTCATGAACAAATGCGATATCGTTGACGATGATGAAATGTTGGAATTAGTTGAAATGGAGATGAGAGAATTACTCGAATTTTACAATTTTGACGGCGATAATACTCCGGTTATCCAAGGTTCTGCTTTGGGTGGATTGAACGGAATCCCTGAATGGGAAGAAAAGATCATGGACTTAATGAACGCTGTGGATACCTGGATTCCACTGCCTCCGCGCGACGTTGATAAACCGTTCCTGATGCCGGTAGAAGATGTATTCTCTATCACAGGTCGCGGTACAGTTGCTACGGGTCGTATCGAAACCGGTATTATCAAAACCGGAGAAGAAGTTCAAATCATTGGTCTGGGCGCTGACGGTAAAAAATCAGTTGTTACCGGAGTTGAAATGTTCCGTAAGATCCTTGATGAAGGCCAAGCCGGTGATAACGTAGGTTTGTTGCTTCGTGGTATCGACAAAGATGAAATCAAACGTGGTATGGTTATCACTCACCCTAACAAAGTGAAACCTCATACAACCGTTAAAGCTGAGGTGTATATCCTGAAGAAAGAAGAAGGTGGACGTCACACGCCATTCCATAACAAATATCGTCCTCAATTCTATATCCGTACATTGGATGTAACCGGTGAAATCACTCTTCCGGAAGGAACTGAAATGGTAATGCCGGGTGATAACGTGACAATTACCGTGGAATTGATCTATCCGGTTGCTTGTAGCGAAGGTCTTCGTTTTGCTATCCGCGAAGGTGGACGTACAGTAGGTGCAGGACAGATCACTGAAATTGTTGAATAAAATTAACAATTGACAATTGACAATTGACAATTAAATCGGGTTCTAAAAACTTTATTTTCGATTGTTGGTTTTCAATTGTCAATTAACTACGGGTCTAGCTCAGTTGGTAGAGCACTGGTCTCCAAAACCAGGTGTCGGGAGTTCGAGTCTCTCGACCCGTGCTAAAAATCTATCATTAGATGAAAAAGATTATTAATTATATCAAAGAAGCTTATAGCGAGCTTGTGTATAAGGTGTCTTGGCCTACAAGACAAGAATTGACGAGTAGCACTGTTGTCGTGATGACTGCTTCCCTTATAATGGCGGCGGTGATATTTCTCATTGATTTTGGATTTGAGTCTATAGTCAAGTTCTTTTACGGTAAAATCTTTTAATCAAGGACAATGTCTGAAGTTGAAAAGAAATTTTATGTTCTTAGAGCCGTAAGTGGCAAAGAGAATAAAGTTAAGGAATATCTTGAGGCGGAAATTAAAAATTCCGGTCTCGGGAACTATATTTCTCAAGTACTTATTCCTACGGAAAAAGTTTTTACGGTACGTAACGGAAAGAAGATGTTGAAAGAACGCGCCTATCTTCCCGGTTACATTATCATTGAAGCTAATCTGGTAGGAGAGGTCATGCACTTCCTCAAAAATGTAACTTATGTAATTGGATTCCTGGGCGGAAATGCGCCTGTGCCCCTCAGAACATCAGAAGTAAACCGTATTTTGGGTACTGTTGATGAATTGCAGGAACAGGCGGAAGAACTGGATATCCAATTCTACGTAGGCGAAACGGTAAAAGTTACTTCCGGGCCTTTCAATGGTTTTTTTGGAGTTATTGAAGAAATCAATACCGAAAAGAAGAAATTGAAAGTTATGGTCAAAATTTTTGGTCGTAAAACGCCACTGGAGTTGGGGTATATGCAGGTTGAAAAAGAATAGTCGGTGGTTACGAACCGGTTATGAAAAGGTTGTAAGATCTTAAAACTTAAAATTAAATTAACAATGGCTAAAGAGATTGCTGGACAACTAAAATTTCAAATTAAATGAGGAGCAGCAAACCCTTCTCCACCGGTAGGGCCTGCACTGGGTTCTAAAGGTATTAACATTATGGAGTTTTGCAAGCAATTTAATGCCAGAACCCAAGACAAGCCGGGTAAGATATTACCGGTTGTAATTACTTACTACGCCGACAAGTCTTTCGATTTTATCGTTAAAACGCCACCGGTTGCAATCCAATTACTGGAAGCGACCAAACAAAAAAGCGGATCTGCAGAACCCAACCGTAAAAAAGTTGCGGAAATTACCTGGGATCAGGTAAAGACCATCGCAGAAGATAAAATGGTTGATTTGAACTGTTTCACGCTGGAAGCTGCCATGAAAATGGTTGCCGGTACAGCAAGAAGTATGGGTATTGCAGTAAAAGGGACTTTCCCTGTAAACAATTAAAAACTTCAATAGAGATATGAGTAAACTTACAAAAAATCAGAAGTTGGCTTTAAGCAAAGTTGAAGCAGGGAAATTATATACACTCAGAGAAGCATCTGCTTTGGTGAAAGAAATTACTACCGCCAAATTTGATGCATCAGTCGATGTCGACGTACGTTTGGGTGTTGATCCCCGTAAAGCTAACCAAATGGTAAGAGGTGTGGTTTCACTGCCTCATGGAACAGGTAAGCAAGTTAGGGTTCTCGTATTATGTACTCCCGATCAGGAAACTGCTGCGAAAGAAGCAGGCGCCGAGCATGTGGGACTTGACGAATATATAGAGAAAATCAAAGGCGGTTGGACTGATATTGATGTCATCATCACTCAGCCTGCAATCATGGGTAAAATTGGCGCTTTAGGTCGTATATTGGGTCCTCGTGGCTTGATGCCGAATCCTAAGAGCGGAACGGTTACCAATGATGTCGCTACTGCCGTGAAAGAAGTAAAACAAGGTAAAATCGACTTCAAAGTGGATAAAGCCGGTATCGTTCATACTTCTGTCGGTAAGGTTTCTTTCTCTCCGGAACAAATTCGCGATAATGCAAAAGAGTTTGTTTCTACATTGAACAAGTTGAAACCTACAGCTGCTAAAGGAACGTACATTAAGAGCGTTTATCTTTCAAGTACTATGAGTCCGGGTATTCAGATTGACCCTAAATCAGTTGATGAAAATTAAAACAATTGAATTATGAGAAAGGAAGATAAAACAGCTGTTATAGAACAAATTGCTACTACTATAGGAGCATATTCTCACTTCTATCTTACTGATATTGCTACGCTGAATGCGGCAAAAACCAGTGATTTGAGAAGAGAGTGTACAAAACAAGAGATTAAACTGGTTGTTGTTAAAAACACCCTGTTTAGAAAAGCTTTAGAGAAAGCAGAAGGTGATTTTTCTGCTTTGGATGTTGCCCTGAAAGGAAATACTGCAGTCATGTTCTGTAATGCAGCTAATGTTCCTGCTAAACTCATCAAACAGGTTTCAAAAGGAACGGATATTCCTAAATTGAAAGCTGCTTATGTTGAGGAAAGTTTTTATGTTGGTGCACAACACCTCGACGCGCTTGTTTCTATCAAGAGTAAGAACGAACTTATCGGAGAAGTTATCGGATTGTTACAATCTCCGGCAAAGAATGTTATTTCTGCTCTTCAATCGGGTGGTACGACCATCCACGGAGTGTTGAAAACACTTTCAGAAAGATAATATTAAATTAGTAATTAAACATTTAAAACTATACAAAAATGGCAGATTTAAAAGCTTTTGCTGAACAATTGGTTAACTTAACCGTAAAAGAAGTAAATGAACTTGCTCAAATTTTGAAAGAAGAATATGGTATCGAGCCTGCTGCTGCAGCTGTTGCAGTTGCTGCTCCTGCCGCCGGAAGTGATTCTCCCGCTGTTGAAGAAAAAACTTCATTCGATGTGGTATTGAAAGAAGCAGGCGCTAATAAGTTAGCAATTGTAAAATTAGTTAAAGAATTAACCGGTCTTGGTTTGAAAGAAGCCAAAGACTTGGTAGACGGGGCTCCGAGCGCCCTGAAAGAAGGCGTTGCCAAGGATGAAGCTGATGCTTTGAAAAAATCATTGGAAGAAGCCGGAGCACAAGTTGAACTTAAGTAATTATACCTGTAATCAGGTCTATGGTTAAGAACCTTCGTGCAGAAGGTTCTTAACCTTTTTGTGTCTTTCATATATTCATTGTTCCAAATTCCGCAATAAATGTCTGCAACAAACAATAACACCCAAAGAATTAATTTTGCCACGATTAAAAATCCGTTTGATTTTCCGGATTTTCTCGAAGTGCAATTGAAATCGTTCCAGAACTTTCTCCAATTAGATACTCCGCCTGAAAAAAGGAAAAACGAGGGTTTGTATAAGGTATTTGCAGAAAATTTCCCAATAGCAGATACCCGTAATAACTTCGTTCTTGAATTCCTGGATTATTATATTGATCCTCCAAGGTATGCAATTGAAGAATGTATTGAAAGAGGACTGACATACAGCGTCCCTCTGAAGGCGAAGTTAAAATTGTATTGCACGGACCCGGACCACGAAGATTTCGATACGGTAATTCAAGATGTATATCTGGGCCCGATTCCGTATATGACCGAAAGAGGTACATTCGTCATCAATGGAGCCGAACGTGTGGTCGTATCCCAATTGCACCGTTCTCCGGGAGTATTTTTCGGGCAAAGTATCCATACAAACGGGACAAAACTTTACTCGGCAAGGATCATTCCTTTCAAAGGATCGTGGATCGAATTTGCAACGGACATCAACAATGTGATGTATGCATATATCGACCGTAAAAAGAAATTGCCCGTTACGACCTTGTTGCGTGCTATCGGTTTTGAAAGTGATAAGGATATCCTTGAAATTTTCAACCTGGCGGAGGAAATTAAGGTAAACAAAACGAATCTGAAAAGTTCTATCGGACGTAAACTGGCTGCCCGTGTTTTGAAAACATGGGTGGAGGACTTTGTGGACGAAGATACCGGTGAAGTTGTTTCCATCGAACGAAATGAAGTCCTTATTGACCGTGAGGTTATAATTGAGGAGCATCATGTCGATGAGATCCTGGAATCCGGAGTTCAAACGGTATTATTACACCGTGAAGATCAAAACCTTTCCGACTTTGCTATCATCTATAATACCTTACAAAAAGATCCGAGTAATTCGGAACGCGACGCCGTGGTTTATATTTATCGCCAGTTGCGTAATGCGGATCCTGCAGATGATGCCAGCGCCAGGGAAGTTATCCAGAACTTGTTCTTCTCGGAAAAAAGATATGATCTTGGAGAAGTCGGACGTTACCGTATCAACAAAAAGTTGAATTTGACTACCGGCATTGATGTGAAAGTTCTTACAAAAGAGGACATCATCGAAATCATCAAGTATCTGATTGAATTGATTAATTCTAAAGCCAATGTAGACGACATTGACCACTTGAGTAACCGTCGTGTTCGTACTGTTGGCGAACAATTATATAACCAGTTCGGAATCGGGTTGGCACGTATGGCCCGTACGATTCGTGAACGTATGAACGTGCGTGATAATGAGGTGTTTACTCCGATCGATCTGATCAATGCGAAGACGATTTCTTCTGTTGTGAATTCTTTTTTCGGAACAAATGCTCTGTCTCAGTTCATGGATCAGACCAACCCGTTGGCTGAAATTACACACAAACGCCGTATGTCGGCTTTAGGGCCGGGCGGACTTTCCCGTGAACGCGCCGGTTTTGAGGTACGTGACGTACACTATACTCACTACGGACGTCTTTGTCCTATTGAAACTCCTGAAGGCCCGAATATCGGTTTGATTTCATCCCTCTGCGTATATGCGAAAATCAACGAGCTTGGATTTATCGAAACCCCATACCGGAAAGTTGCAGATAAGAAAGTGGATCTTAATCCGGAAGGTATCGTCTACCTTACAGCTGAAGAAGAGGAAGATAAGATTATTGCACAAGGGAATGCTCCGTTGAATGATGACGGAACATTTATTCTTAAACGTGTAAAATCCCGTCAGGATGCCGATTATCCTGTTGTTGGCCCGGAAGAAGTTGAGTTGATGGACGTTTCTCCGACTCAGATTGCTTCTATCGCGGCTTCATTGATTCCTTTCCTTGAGCACGATGACGCCAACCGTGCATTGATGGGATCGAATATGATGCGTCAGGCAGTCCCGTTATTGTCTCCCGAAGCGCCGATCGTGGGAACAGGTCTGGAAGGGCAGTTGATCAAAGATTCCCGTACTCAGATTGCAGCCGAAAGCGAAGGTACCGTCGTGTTTGTGGATGCAACACGTATTGATATTGAGTACGATCGTACCAAAGAAGAAGAATTCGTCAGTTTTGAATCTGCCGTTAAGTCTTACGGTATTCCTAAGTTCAGGAAAACAAACCAGAATACAACGGTTGACCTGCGTCCGATCTGCAGTAAAGGAGATCGTGTTACTAAAGGACAAATCCTGACCGAAGGTTATTCTACTGAAAACGGAGAATTGGCATTGGGTAAAAACCTGAAAGTGGCATTCATGCCGTGGAAAGGATATAATTTCGAGGATGCTATTGTAATTAATGAGCGTGTTGTACGTGAAGATATCTTTACGTCGGTGCACGTGGATGAATATATTTTAGAAGTTCGTGAAACAAAACGTGGCGTGGAAGAACTTACATCCGATATTCCGAATGTGAGTGAGGATGCGACCAAAGATTTGGATGAGAACGGAATTATCCGTATCGGGGCAAGGGTTGAACCCGGAGATATCCTGATCGGTAAGATCACTCCTAAAGGGGAATCGGATCCATCTCCCGAGGAAAAATTACTTCGCGCTATTTTCGGAGACAAAGCAGGGGATGTGAAAGACGCTTCATTGAAAGCTTCGCCGTCATTGCGGGGAGTAGTTATTGGAAGCAACTTATTTTCTAAAGCTGTTAAGAAAAGAAAATCCAGATTGGCGGACAAAGCGCTGCTGCCGAAATTGGATGAGGAATTTGAAGATAAAGCGAGTGAATTGAAGTCTGTTCTTGTAGGAAAATTGTCGACCTTGACTCAGGGTAAGGTGTCTCCGGGAGTGAAAGACTTTATGAATGTCGAAGTCATAGGAAGAGGCGCTAAATTCTCCAAGGAAGATTTGAATAAAATCGATTACACTTCTGTTCATGTAAGTAAATGGACGACGGATTCAGCGAGAAATGAACTGATCCGTGATGTTATCGTTAATTATCTGAAAAAATATAAAGAACTGGATGCCGAGCTGCGACGTAAGAAGTTCGACTACACGATTGGAGATGAGCTGCCAACCGGAATTATCCAGATGGCTAAAGTTTATATCGCCAAGAAACGTAAGTTGCAGGTTGGAGATAAGATGGCAGGTCGTCACGGAAATAAGGGTATTGTGTCGCGCATCGTTCGTGAAGAAGACATGCCTTTCCTCGAAGACGGGACTCCGGTTGATATTGTGTTGAATCCGTTGGGTGTACCTTCACGGATGAACCTCGGACAGATTTTTGAAACCGTATTGGGTTGGGCCGGGAAAAATCTCGGGTTCAAGTTCGCAACTCCTATCTTTGATGGAGCTTCATTGGAAGACCTCAATGAATGGACGGATAGAGCAGGTGTTCCTCAATATGGGAAAACATATTTGTATGACGGGGGCACGGGAGAACGTTTCGACCAGCCTGCTACCGTGGGTATTATCTATATGTTGAAACTTGGTCACATGGTTGATGACAAGATGCACGCCCGTTCGATCGGTCCGTATTCTCTTATTACCCAACAGCCGTTGGGTGGTAAGGCTCAATTCGGGGGACAACGTTTCGGGGAAATGGAAGTCTGGGCGCTTGAAGCATTCGGGGCATCCTTTATCTTGCAGGAAATACTCACGATCAAGTCGGATGATGTGGTTGGACGCTCCAAAGCTTACGAAGCAATCGTTAAGGGCGACCCGATGCCAATGCCGGGTATTCCGGAATCTCTCAATGTATTGTTACATGAGATGAGAGGTTTGGCGCTTAACGTCACTTTAGAATAGTTGGAAATTGAGAATTGAGAATGATTTGTGTCAATGGTTATTCTCAATTCTTAACTCTCAATTTTTAATTGACTACGTCGATTTTTCAAATTCTTAATTCTTCATTAATATATGGCTTTCAGAAAAGAGATAAAAGCAAAAAATAGTTTTTCTAAGATTTCCATTGGTTTGGCGTCTCCGGATGAGATTCTGGGAGGTTCCAGTGGTGAAGTTCTGAAACCGGAAACAATTAATTATCGTACTTACAAGCCCGAACGCGACGGTTTGTTTTGCGAACGTATTTTTGGTCCGGTAAAAGATTACGAATGTCATTGCGGTAAATATAAAAGGATCCGTTATAAAGGGATCGTTTGTGACCGTTGTGGTGTTGAAGTAACAGAGAAAAAAGTTCGTCGTGAGCGTATGGGACATATTCACTTGGTAGTTCCCGTGGCTCATATTTGGTATTTCCGTTCATTGCCCAATAAAATCGGGTATTTGCTGGGTTTACCGACTAAAAAATTAGATTCCATTATTTATTACGAGCGTTATGTGGTTATTCAACCGGGAGTGGAGAAGGATAGAGAAGTCTATGATCTTCTTTCGGAAGAAGAATATCTGGATATCCTTGATAAACTCCCGAAAGACAATCAATCATTAGAAGACGCAGATCCGAATAAATTTATCGCAAAAATGGGCGCTGAAGCCATTTATGATTTACTGGAACGGTTGGATTTGGATTCTTTGTCTTACGATTTGCGTCATAAAGCGAGCAATGATGCTTCTCAGCAACGTAAAAACGAAGCCTTGAAACGGTTGCAGGTTGTTGAGTCGTTCCGTACTTCTAAAGGTAAGAATCGTCCTGAATGGATGATCGTAAAAGTTGTTCCGGTTATTCCACCTGAATTACGCCCTTTGGTGCCACTGGACGGAGGCCGTTTTGCCACTTCCGACCTGAATGATTTATATCGTCGTGTGATTATCCGTAATAATCGTCTGAAACGTTTGATTGATATCAAAGCTCCGGATGTGATCCTTAGGAATGAGAAACGGATGTTGCAGGAATCCGTCGATTCATTGTTCGACAATTCACGTAAATCAAGCGCTGTTAAAACAGATGCCAATCGTCCGTTAAAATCATTGTCCGATAGTTTGAAAGGTAAACAGGGGCGTTTCCGTCAAAACCTGTTGGGTAAACGTGTTGACTACTCTGCACGTTCGGTCATTGTTGTTGGACCGGAATTGAAAATGCACGAATGTGGATTGCCCAAAAATATGGCAGCCGAGCTTTATAAGCCATTTATTATCCGTAAATTGATTGATAGGGGCATCGTAAAAACGGTTAAATCTGCAAAGAAGATCGTTGACCGTAAGGAACCTGTCGTCTGGGATATACTTGAATATGTCATGAAGGGTCATCCGGTACTGTTGAACCGCGCCCCGACCTTGCACCGTTTGGGGATACAGGCGTTCCAGCCGAAATTGATCGAAGGAAAGGCAATTCAATTGCACCCGCTGTCATGTACCGCATTCAACGCCGACTTCGATGGAGACCAGATGGCTGTGCATTTACCTCTTGGTAATGAGGCTATTCTGGAAGCTCAAATGTTGATGTTGGCTTCTCACAATATTTTGAACCCTGCCAATGGGGCTCCTATTACCGTTCCCTCTCAGGACATGGTGTTGGGATTGTATTACATCACAAAGGTTCGTAAAGGAGCCAAAGGTGAAGGATTGATTTTCTACGGTCCGGAAGAAGCGGTTATTGCTTATAATGAAGGAAAAGTAGATATTCATGCTCCCATTAAAGTGTATGTAAAAGACCTGGTTGACGGAGAGATTAAAACGGTAATGCGTGAGACTACTGTCGGGCGTGTTATGGTCAACGAAATTGTTCCGAAAGAGGTTGGTTATATCAATGAGATCTTATCGAAGAAATCGTTGAGGGATATTATCGGAAATGTCATCAAGATCTGTGGAGTTGCAAGAACCGCCCAATATCTTGATGAAATAAAAGACCTGGGATATTATATGGCTTTCAAAGGCGGATTGTCATTCAACCTTGAAGATATTATTATTCCTGCAGAAAAACAAAAACTGGTTGATGATGGATATGCTGAAGTAGAACAGATTATGATGAACTATAACAGTGGATTTATCACGAATAACGAACGTTACAACCAGATAATTGATACATGGACTCACGTAAACTCCCGTTTGTCGGATATTCTGATGAAACAATTGAGGGAAGACGATCAAGGATTCAACTCGGTATACATGATGTTGGATTCCGGAGCCCGGGGATCTAAAGAACAGATTCGTCAGTTGTCCGGTATGCGGGGATTGATGGCAAAACCTCAAAAGAGTGGCGCCGAAGGAGGTCAGATCATTGAGAACCCGATCCTTTCAAACTTCAAGGAAGGTCTTTCGGTGTTGGAGTACTTTATTTCAACTCACGGAGCTCGTAAAGGTTTGGCTGATACGGCTTTGAAGACAGCGGATGCTGGTTATCTGACTCGCCGTCTGGTTGATGTATCCCATGATGTGATTATCAATGAAGAGGATTGCGG
Organism: Dysgonamonadaceae bacterium; assembly: GCA_031267385.1. Lineage (GTDB taxonomy): Bacteria > Bacteroidota > Bacteroidia > Bacteroidales > Azobacteroidaceae > BNXB01. Next base: position 18,467 of record JAIRZF010000171.1, read on the forward strand.
AACATTACGCGGTTTGGTGTGTACTGAACTTAAGAATAATGAAGAAGTTGTTGCTTCTTTGTATGAACGTATTCTGGGGCGTGTTTCTGTTCACGATGTACAACATCCTACTACCGGGGAAGTCATTGTCGAATCAGGCCAGGAGATTACGGAAGACAAAGCAAAAGCGATACAGGAATCTCCGATCGAACGTATTGAAATCCGTTCGGTGTTGACTTGTGAATCGAAGAAAGGTGTTTGCGCCAAATGTTACGGGCGTAACCTTGCAACCGGTCGCATGGTTCAGAAAGGAGAAGCAGTGGGTGTTATCGCGGCTCAATCTATCGGGGAACCCGGTACTCAGTTGACATTGCGTACATTCCACGTAGGGGGTATTGCATCTAATATTGCTACGGAAAACAGTGTTGTTTCCAAATATGATGGTATTCTTGAAATTGACGAGTTACGTACTGTCGATATTGTTGACGAATCAGGTAAAAAAGTACAGGTTGTGGTGAGTCGATTGTCGGAATTGAGAATTATTGATCCGCACACTAAGATAGTGCTTCATACGCACAATATTCCTTATGCATCCAAGTTGTATTTTAACAATGGAGATCAGGTTAAAAAGGGAAATGTTGTTATTGAATGGGATCCGTTCAATGCCGTTATCGTGTCGGAAGTTACCGGTAAGATTGCGTTTGAGAGCTTGATTGAAAATGTTACTTTCAAGGTGGAAAGTGATGAAACCACCGGTTTGAGAGAAAAAGTAATTATAGAATCCCGCGATAAGACAAAAGTTCCTTCCGCTCAAATTATAGATGCAAATGGGGAAATCCTGAAAACTTACAGTTTGCCGTTAGGGGCTCACGTTGTGAAGGAAAACGGAGATGCCGTTAAACTGGGGGAAGTTTTGGTTAAGATACCTCGTGCGGTTGGTAAAACCGGGGATATTACCGGAGGTCTTCCACGTGTCACCGAGTTGTTTGAGGCTCGTAATCCATCGAATCCGGCAGTTGTTTCGGAAATTGATGGAGAAACCAGTTTCGGAAAGATCAAACGGGGTAATCGTGAGGTAATCGTAACCTCTAAAACGGGTGAGTTTAAGACCTATTTGGTTCCACTTTCAAAACAAATCCTTGTGCAGGAGAACGACTATGTCCGTGCCGGAACGCCGTTGTCGGACGGCGCTACTACTCCGTCTGATATTTTGGCGATCAGCGGCCCTACAGCCGTTCAGGAATATATCGTGAATGAAGTTCAGGATGTTTATCGTTTGCAAGGGGTGAAGATCAATGACAAGCATTTCGAGGTGATCGTGCGTCAAATGATGCGTAAGGTGCAGATTGTAGAACCGGGAGATACTCGTTTTCTTGAACAACAATTGGTTGATAAACACGATGTGATGGAAGAAAATGATCGTATCTGGGGCAAGAAAGTTGTTATGAACAGTGGCGATTCTCCCAATCTGAAACCGGGACAGATCGTTACGGTTCGTAAACTGAGAGATGAAAATAGCGCTTTGAAGCGTCGTGACCTGAAATTAGTTGAGGTGCGGGATGCTGTTCCGGCTACTGCCAACCAGGAATTGCAGGGTATTACACGTGCGGCATTGCAAACGACGAGCTTTATGTCTGCCGCTTCATTCCAGGAAACGACTAAGGTGTTGAATGAAGCTGCGATTAACGGTAAAATAGATAAACTGGAAGGTATGAAGGAGAACGTGATTTGCGGTCACCTGATTCCCGCCGGTACCGGTTGGCGTGATTATGAAAAATTAGTGGTTGGCGGCAAGGACGATTTTGAAAAAGCTCATGCAGCTTCCGGTCGTTCCAGAGCATTTGCTACCATGAGAGAAGAGGAATAAAATAGTGTTCTTTTCTAATTATAGATGAAAAAGGTCGTATTCAAAAGGGATACGGCCTTTTTTAATATCTTTGCAAAGTGGCGTGATTTTTAACAATCTAAAATTATGCAAATTAAATCGGGCAAGGATTGATTTTACCTGATTTTTTACTACATTTGTCAATATTAAATTTTTATCATTATGAAGATACTTTTTCGAGGAATTCTGTTTTTGTTCCTTTTGGAGTCCTGTGTTCCGCAGGAGAAACATTTTTTAACGGATAAAATATACCGGGATCAGGTTCACGAACAATTTCTGAAAAGGAAAGATCTATTAAAAAACAGGGAAGCTGCAATGCTTACTGTGTTTAATGACAGTGCGTTATCTACAGAACAGAGAGAAGCGTTGGAGTTTCTGTATGCTTATATGCCGTTGTGTGATTTGGCGGATTATGATGGTCAATTTTTTTTAGACCAGGTGAATATTGCGTTTAATGCCCGTGATTATTTTTCTTGGGGAAACACTGTTCCTGAAGCGTTATTCCGACATTTTGTTCTTGTTTACCGGGTAAATAATGAGAACCTGGATACTTCCCGGATGGTATTTTTTGATGAATTGAAAGACCGTATTTCAGGGATGAGTATGGGGGATGCAGTATTGGAAGTGAATCATTGGTGTCATGAAAAAGTAACGTATCGTGGTACGGATGGTCGTACTTCGGCTCCTTTGGCGCTAGTTCGTACCGCTTGGGGACGTTGTGGTGAAGAATCTACATTTACGGCTGCGGCATTGCGTGCAGTGGGTATTCCTGCCCGGCAGTGTTATACGCCACGGTGGGCGCACACGGATGATAATCATGCCTGGGTGGAAGCCTGGGTCGATGGGAAATGGCATTATATAGGCGCCTGCGAACCGGAGCCGGAGTTGGATGTCGCCTGGTTTACGGCCCCTGCAAAGCGTGCAATGATGGTGCATACCAATGTTTTCGGATTGTATAATGGTACTGAAGAAAAAAATCTGGAAACGAATTTATATTCTAAAATTAATTTGTTGGCTAATTATGCAGAAACCCGCCAACTGCAAGTAAATGTGCTGGACATAGACGGAAAACCGGTAGCCGGCGCTGATGTGAAATTCAAATTGTATAACTATGCACAGCTTTATCCGATTGCCGAGACAAAAACCGATTCCCTGGGAAGAGCGTCATTGCTGACCGGCCTGGGAGATCTGGTTGTGTGGGTTAGTAAAGGGGAATATTATGGGTATGGGAAAGCTCCTTCCGGACAAAATGAGGTTACGGTGGAGTTGGCACATCAACAAGGTACGGGATATGATGAAAATATGGAATTAGTTCCTCCTGTGGAGCAGAAAATCAAACCGATTGACGAAAGTAAGGTTGCTGAAAATGCCGGGCGCTTTGTCTATGAAGATTCTGTCAGAAATGCTTATATGGCGACATTTATGAACAGGGAGCAGGCCGGTATTCTATCGAAAGAAAACGACTTAAATCAGGATTTAGTATGGAAATATATCAATGCATCGCAAGGGAATTGGGGAGAAATTTCCGGTTTTATTAAAACGAATAAGGCAAATCCTTATTTGTTTGAGTTTCTGGCATCTTTATCCGGAAAAGATCTTAGAGATACGCCTGAGGCGTATTTGAATGATCACCTGAACGAAAAAACTGCGACTGAAATAGCTCCCCGGTACGCCAAAGATAAAGATTTTGCAGCAAAATATATATTATCGCCCCGGATTGGTATTGAATTGATCAAGCCCTGGCGTTCTTATTTCAACTCAAAATTTCAATTTTCGAGAGAAGAGGTAACACCCGGCGGTATTATTGATTGGATCAATGAAAATATCCGGATTATGGATGAAGAAAACTATTATAATTGTGCAATTACTCCGATTGGTGTTGCCGAATTGCGTATTTCCGATTCCCGTTCGAGAGACATTGCTTTTGTTGCCGCTTGCCGGGCGTATGGTATTCCCGCCCGTTTGGAACCCTCCACCTCAAAACCTCAATATTTTGAGAAAACCAGGTGGGTGGATGCTTTGTTTGAAGCGCCATCTCCCGAAGTCACCGTACAAGCGCAGGTGACGTTTGTGAATAATCCTGCCAATACGATAAAACCGCAATATGAAATACATTACACGATTGCTAAGTTTACGGATGGAGATTTTATGCCTTTGGATTATTACGGTGATCCGGCCTTGGAAAAATATCCGGCTACGGTTTCTGTGGATACGGGATATTACCGGCTGATGGTGGGAAGCCGTGCCAATGATGGTTCTGTGACAACCGTTACCGGATATTTTACATTAAAAGCGAATGAAAAGAAAACCCTGGATATTAAAATGCCGGAAGTGGAAGGTAAACTTCAGGTAATGGGTACAGTGGATATGAATACCATTGCGGACTTGAAAGACGGTAGTAAAAAGATCTTGAAAGAGTTGTCCAATGGCAAAGGTTTGATGTTGTGTTTTATTGATCCGGACAGGGAACCGTCGAAGCATATTTTACAGGATTTGCCGGCTTTACAGCAAGAATTCAACACCTGGAACGGAGGGGTTGTGTTTATGACTCCCGATGATAAATTATCAGCGGCTTTTGATGCTTCCGTATTCAATGGATTGCCTCAACAAACGGTTTGGACAGTTGATTTTGGTCGTACGTTGTTAAAAACGGTTTCTAATACATTACAACTTGAATTCCGGGATAATTTCCCGTTAACGCTTTATTTGTCGAACAATGGAGGCGTGTTGTTTTTCTCCGAAGGCTACAGGATCGGTATTGGAGAGAATATCATGAAGACTATCGGGTTGGAGAAAACAAGGAAATAATGGGAAGAAGAAAAAAATAGACCCTTAAATAATTACCCTTAGTTTATAAATACCATGTCGAGCGCCAATATTTTGAGGGAAGTTACTCCGTTAGCTCCTGAGAATTGTTTCATATACATATCCAGGACCAAAAAGGAGTTCACATATCCGATTCATTTCCATCCCGAATGTGAATTGAATTTCATAGAAAATGCCAAAGGGGTGAAACGGATAGTCGGGGACTCTATTGAAGATATTGATGAATTGGAATTGGTGCTTATTACAGGTCACAATCTGGAACATGCATGGATCAACGGCAGTTGTAAAAGTCAGGAAATTCGTGAGATCACGATTCAGTTTCACGAAGATCTTTTCATGAATGTTCTTTCCAGAAACCAGTTCAGGTCTATTCGTGAGATGTTTGAAAAAGCAAAACACGGTTTGGCATTTCCTGTGGGTACAGCAAGAAAGATGAAACCTGTAATTATGAATTTAGGTGATGAGAAAAATGGATTTTACTCGGTAATGCAATTGATGCAGTTGATGTATGAATTGTCGTTGGATACCGGTTCCAGGGTATTATCCAGTTCTTCATTTTCGAATAATGAAGAAGAAACCGATAGTCGCAGGATCAAAAAAGTATTGGAATACTTTCAGGAAAATTATAAAAAACCGGTTCGATTGGTCGAAGTGGCCAATTTGGTGAATATGAGTGAGGTTGCTTTTAGCCGGTTTATAAAAAAGCGGACATCACGTACCTTTGTGGAATATTTGAATGGAGTGCGGTTAGGTGTTGCGACGAGGATGTTAATTGATACGACAAGTTCAGTGGGAGAAATTTGTTATGAATGTGGTTTCAATAACCTTTCTAACTTTAACCGGATATTCAAAAAAAGGAAAGGCTGTACTCCAAAAGAATTCAGAGAAAATTATTCAAAAAAGAAAATATTAGTTTAATGCTTTTGGTAAAATAGTATTAATGATTGGTTAAAAAAGTATCATTGTTGAATCTTTTATTTGTTTTTTTTGATTTGACTGTCTGAAAAGTATCATTCTTGGTTAAAAAAATATTCATATTGTTTTATTTTTACAATTACATTTGCATCTGAAAAGTTTGGATCCTTTTCAAAGATCCTGTCTATTCTCGTCTGATTATCAGATGCATTATGAATTATTATTAATAATACTTGTTTACGTATGAAAAAACGAAAAGCCATTCTACTATTTTTATTGTTATTCTTTATTGCAGATCTTTCTTTTGCTCAACAAAACATTGTTGTGACGGGGGTTGTAAGGTCTTCTGAAGATAATGATCCTCTTGCCGGAGTTTCAGTGACCCAGAAAGGGAACACTTTGGTCGGAACTGCAACAAATATTGAGGGGAAGTACAGTTTATCGGTTCCTAACGGTACCAAACTGGTCTTTTCTTATGTAGGGATGGAGTCAAGAGAAATTACGGTTGACCGGAATGTAATTGATGTAACCCTTATTCCTAATACTGATTTGGATGAAGTTGTAGTTGTAGGATACGGAACGCTTAAAAAGAGAGATTTATCCGGTTCGGTAGGGCAGATAAAGACCGATGATATGTTGAAGGGAAACCCGACTGCAAGTATCAATAATGCGCTACAAGGGCGCCTTGCCGGTGTTGTTGTGAATCAAAACGACGGAGCTCCGGGAGCTGGAGTCAGTATAACAATCCGCGGTACGAATTCATTCTCCACCAATTCGCAACCATTGTATATTCTGGACGGTATCCCTTATGATGTTGCATCAGCGCCAACCAGTTCATTGCAGGATGGGAATAACCAGACATCCAATCCGCTGGGAAATATTAACCCGAATGATATCGAATCAATTGAAGTTCTGAAAGATGCTTCAGCAACAGCTATTTATGGTTCCCGTGGAGCAAATGGGGTAATTTTGATTACCACTAAAAGGGGTAAAAACGGGTCTGATAAGATTGAATTCACTTCTAATTTTGGGGTTTCCAAAATAGGTAAACGAGTAGAAGTGCTGGATCCGGTAACTTATGCAAATTACGTGAATGAAGGGGTTCTCAATCGTGAGAGGTACGATGGAGTAGGATATTATAATTTGCCTTATCCGGGACTTTGGTCTTATCGGTTCGATGCCAATAATAATATGTTGACAAACACAGGAATATACGAGCCGGGTCCGGAAGATTTTCTGAATTTAGGTATGAGGACAGACCAATATGGAAATCAGACCATGGTTAGTTCTACTGATTGGCAGGACGAAATATTTCAGACCGGATATTCCCAGGAATATAATTTAAGTTCATCGGGAGGCAGCGATAAAGGCTGGCATTCTTTTTCCGGCAATTATTTGAAGCAGGACGGTATCATCGTCAATTCAGGTTATGAGCGTTATTCTTTCCGATCAAATATCGGCCGGAGTTTGAGAAACTGGCTGGATGTCGGATTGAATATCAGTTATACCCATGCTGTAACGGATTTTTCTAAGACGAATTCGTCTGAAGCTGCTGTAATTCGTTCCGCATTGGTCTTTCCCCCGACATATGATCCTGATTTTGGAGCCGGACAAAATAATCAGTTAGACTGGCTGGCTGCAAATCCTTCCGTTTATGTTCGCAACGCCAAAGATCAGTTGTTGACCAATAGTGCATTTGCCGCTTCTTATATTGAGCTGAAATTTACAGATTATCTGAAATTCCGTCAGAATATAGGGGTCAATTATTCCGGAAATAACCGGTATTCTTATTATAACCGTCTCACTCATGAAGGTTATCCTCCGACAAACGGACGTGGGGCGCAAAGTGACAACTGGTATTTGGGTACTACATCCGAATCTATTTTGACGTTTGATAAGACGTTCAATAAGATACATTCGATCAATGCGGTTGCCGGATATACCTATGAAATTTCCAATTATGGGAATAAAACCATGAGTGGCAGCGATTTTCCTACAGATATAACACAGTCTTACGATATGAGCCAGGCCTTGCATCTGGACCCGTTGCAAAGCGGAAGAGGTCAAACAAGCCTGATTTCCATGCTGGGACGTATCAATTATACGTATAGCGGGAAATATATTTTGACGGCGTCTGTTCGTCGAGACGGTTCCAGTAAGTTTATTGAAGGGAATAAATATGCAACATTTGCATCCGGGGCGCTTGCCTGGCGTTTGTCTGAAGAGGAATTTATTAAAAATCTGAATTTATTCTCCAATCTGAAACTACGTCTTAGTTATGGACAAACGGGGAATCAGGGTATCAATGCATATCAGACACAAGCTTACCTTGCTACGGCGAACTATCCGATTGCCGGAAGTTTGAACAGTGGTTTTGCGGAAGTTGACTGGAGAGGGGCTTTGAATCCCAGTCTGAAATGGGAAACTACCGACCAGTACAATGCCGGTTTAGACCTTTCATTTTTAAAAGACAGAATCGGTTTCACAATAGATGTATATTACAAAAAAACGACCGATTTGCTTCAAAATGTGAAAATAGAGTCCAATAGCGGATTTACCAGTATGTGGCAAAACTCAGGCTGGATTGAGAACCGTGGAATAGAACTTACCGGGAGATTTCATCCCATATTACAAAAAGACCTCTCATGGACTATTGATGCGAATGTATCGTTCAATAAAAATGAAATTGGAGGACTGGAAGGAGATCAGTTTGCAACACGTTTATGGTATGCTGTAGACAATGTATTTATTCAGCGGAATGGAATGCCGGTAGGAGCTATTTACGGGTATGTTGAAGACGGATTTTATGATAATATTGCAGAGGTCAGGGCAGATCCTCAATATGCCGACGAAACGAAAGTCCCGGCTCAAATGGCACAATCAAAAGTAGGAGAAATTAAATACCGGGATATTGACGGAGATGGTCAGATCACGGATGCAGACCGGGTGATTGTTGGGAATACCAATCCTGATTTTGTGTTTGGCCTTACAAATAATTTCAAATGGAAATCGTTCGATTTTGGCTTTTTCTTCCAGGGTAGTATTGGAAATGATATTTTTAATGCCAACCTGACCGAAGTAAAGATGACAAATATTTCCAATATTCCGGTTGATGCTTATAAAACCCGTTGGACGGAAGATAACCGCGAAGATGCGAAATGGCCTAAATCTATTTCCGGAGGATATACCCGTGAGTGGAAGCTCAGCAACAGATATATCGAAGATGGTTCGTACATTCGTTTGAAAAATGTCAATGTAGGATATACCTTCAAACCTAAATTCAAAGGAATTGAGAGTGTTAATGTCTATCTTAGTGCAAGCAACTTGTTCATTATCACTGATTACAGTTGGTATGATCCGGATGTAAATGCGTTTGCAGGCGATGCTTCCAGACGAGGTGTGGATTTATATTCCTATCCGAGTAGCCGGACTTATTCTCTTGGATTGAAATTGGATTTTTAACTAAAAATAAAACGAATACAAATGAAAAAACATTTTTGCAATATAATATATTTGATATTCTTTGCCGGTATATTTCTTCCAATGGTGTCTTGTGATGATGCGTTAGTGGAGAAAAAGTATGACTTCATACAGCCGCAAGACATCCCGAATAATGATGATGGTGCAACACAATGGGTGATGGGAACTTATAGTAAACTGCTGGATGATATGTTCAGATGGAATATTTTCCCGACAATCCTGGAATTTGATTGTGATTATGTCTCCGGCCCGGATTGGGCGTTCCGAGAGCTTGGAGCGGGTAATTTCCAGGGAATAGAACAGGTTTCATATTTATGGGAAAAACCGTATAATATGATCCATAGAGCGAATTTTGCTATTGAGAATATCAACAAAATGGACATTACAGAAAGATATAAACAAAATGTTTTAGGAGAGTTGTATTTTCTGAAAGCATATTCCTATTTCTTGTTGGTCAGGGCATTTGGAGAAGTCCCAATTCGTAAAGAATCAATCAATGCAACAGGAGAGATCAATATTCCGCGCTCCCCGGTAAAAGATGTTTACGGATATATTATCGAGTTGTTACTTGATGCTGAGGATATGATGTATAAAAATACCGAAAAGGAATTCGTGCCGGGAAGAGCCTCCGCGGGAGCTGCCGCTGCTCTTTTGGCAAAGGTATATGCAACAGTTGCATCAGGAGCCATGCCTGCAGGAAATCAGCTTATTGTAAAAGGAGGGGTTCCTTATATAATGAATTCCGGCACAAAAGTATACACTAATCCGGTGTCAAATACATTTTCAAAAGAACAACTTGTGGGCTATGAATCATTTGATTATAAGGAATATTACGGCTTGGCCAGAGACAAAGCCAAACAAGTGATGAATGGAGAATACGGAGATTATAGCTTGTTAGCTTACGATGATCTTTGGAAAAAGGAAAACAGGAATTCGAGAGAACATATGTGGACTTTGCAGTCTGTTTCCGGAGATACCCGTTGGGGGATTACTTTTTCTATCGGGTACGCAGGGATATATGATGCAGCAGGAGATATAAATAACGGATTGTGGTACGGATGCCGTGATCATTGGTATAAATTATTTGAGAGCAAAGATTACCGTGTCGACAAGGGTGTAATGCATCGTTGGGTACGTGACTTTGACCGGACATGGAATCTGGGATCGTTCTATCCGAATAATGAGGAATGGCGAAGGAGGGCTGTCGGATATACCGATGATAATGGGAATCAGGTGACTCCGGTTGCTCCTTTCAACGATGGCCTGTCTTACAGGTGTAATCCGGATGCAGCTTTTCTGGCTTTTTTGACAAAGTACGATGATCGTGATGATAATAAGATCGAACGTTCAAATGCTTTTTGGCCTTTCCTTCGTTATGCCGATGTGGTGTTGATCTATGCAGAAGCCGCAGCAGAGGCAAGTGGAACTCCAACCGGGGAGGCATTGGACGCATTGAATCAGGTGAGAATGCGTAGTAATGCAACTCCCAGAACTCTGACAGGGACGGACAATATCGGTTCTATGGTGGACTTCCGTTCGGCTGTATTGGAAGAACGGGCTTTGGAGTTGGCTTTGGAGGGAGACCGCAGATGGGACTTGATCCGTTGGGGAATTTATCTGGATGTCATGAATTCTATTGAGGGAACGGACGAGTCGGGTGTTTATAAATCGCGGAATGAAAGACATAAATTATTCCCTATACCTGCTTCGGAAATGAACTCAAACAAGAGCATCACTAAAAACAATCCGGGTTGGAGTTAATCGTCTAAATAATAATTACATAATATACGGATTATGAAACGAAAAAATAAAATATACCTGTCTGTTATTTTTGCCGCCTTTCTTATGGTTGCATGTCAGGATAATATTGTTGATTACAATGAAGGATATGATGATAAATTATCATCCGATGGCCCTCCGAAAATAACGAAAATAACGGCCTCTACCGATCTTGTAACTCCTATTACAGAGGGTGAGTTAGCTCAAATGATTGCTATTCAAGGGAATAATCTGACCGGAATCAAATCAATTACATTCAACGATGTGGAAGTCGATTTGTCGACCATACATTCCCTCCGGGATCGCATCACGTTGCCTGTTCCCCGTGTTATTCCCACATCTGTCAATAATCAGGTTAAGGTAGTGACTCAATTGGGAGAAGTTACGGCTCCCCTGATCATCAATGTTCCTCCACTGATTCTTTCCGGGCTTGATAACGAATATGCCGCTATAGGAGATACTGTAAACATAAATGGCGCTAATTTCGACTTGTATGAAATTACCGGTGAAAAGGGGAAGGTTTATTTTGGAAATGTTGAAGCTAAGATTGATACGACTACTTCGGAATATGTTGCTGTGATCGTGCCGCAAGGCGCCGCACAGGGAGATAAGATACGCATAGTGGGAGACGCTGCCGATATGTATACTCCAGGTCGTTATAAAGACGATCGCGGACTGTTTCAGGATATTGATCATTATCAGGGATGGACAGGGCAAAACTGGTTTACAGATGGTTCGAATCCGGGAGATCCGGAGCCATGTAGCGGACTATATACGCGCGTTACCAGGACTCTGGGGTCGTGGGAGTGGTTCGATTTCATCGCATCCTGGTATCCGATATTCGATGGAAAGGATTATTTTACGTCTCCGGAGAAATACAACTATAAGTTCGAGGTACTTACATTGATTCCACTTAAAACCAAAGGTATCGGGCTGATTTTCCAAACCAGTTATTATTGGGAACCCTGGAGAATTGTAGAATTCAATACCAATGAAAAATGGAAAACGATCACTGTCGACTTAGAAACAATCATGAATGGAATGAAAGAAGAGCAATTACCTCATGAAAACGGGCATCTTGGGTTCCAAATTAATATTGCAGGAGGCCAGTCCGAATCCATCGACATTTGCTTCGATAACTTCAGGATAGTTCCTAAAGAATAATATTCAAATTTATTACGGGGTTGTGTCAAAAGTGATTTTTTGGCACACCTCGTACCATTTTTTTGTAAAAGGGATATGAGAATAATATTGATGTGTTGCTTTTTTGTCGTAATCCGGACTGTAAGCGCCCGGTGCGATCATCTCATTACATCGGATGAGATCCCTGCCTGTCCGATAGTCGACAAGCAGGCGGCGAAAGAGACAAAAGACCTTTACTCCCGTTTGAAATCCCTGATGGAAAAAGGAATATTATTCGGACATCAGGACGATCTTGCGTACGGGCATGATTGGTACCGTATTAAAGATAAATCGGATGTTAAAGATATTTGTGGAGATTATCCTGCATTGATGGGTTGGGAACTCGGTCATATAGAGCTTGGTTCCGATTTTAATCTGGATTCCGTTTATTTCTCTGATATGAAGCAATATGTCAAAGAAGCTCATAAAAGAGGATCTTTCAATAGTTTCAGTTGGCATGGCGACAATATCGTAACCGGCAATACAGCTTGGGATTGTAAGCAGGATTTTGTAGTTAAAAATGTTCTCCCCGGAGGAAAAAATCACAACAAGTACTTGCAATGGCTGAATCGTTTAGGATCATTCTTCTCAGATCTGAAAGATGAAAAAGGAGTTGCCATCCCCGTCATTTTCCGGATGTACCATGAACATACAGGTAATTGGTTTTGGTGGTGTCGTGAGCAATGTACTCCGGAGGAATATAAACAACTTTGGATCATGACTGTCGAATATTTGCGGGATAAAAAACAGGTGCATAATCTACTGTATGCCTATTCTCCGTCGGAGGTAGATGACGAAGCAGGGTTTTTAGAACGGTATCCCGGAGACCAATATGTAGATATAGTGGGATTTGACAGTTATGCTCCGGGAAAAGAACCGGAACAAATCGAACACTATAAAAAAAGGATGGATCTTAATCTGAATATTGTAACCGGTTATGCCCGGAAAGCCGGTAAAATTCCGGTTGTAGGAGAGACCGGAATGGAAAGTGTTGCTGTGCGGACTTATTTTACGGAAATTTTGTATCCGATCATCAGTAAATATAAAATAGCCTCCGTTTTACTGTGGAGGAACGCCTGGGAACCGGGCATAAAAGCTCATCATTACTATGTTCCGTTTCCGGGACATCCGGCTTGCGATGATTTTCGTGAGTTTATAAATAAACCGGATATTTTAATGGGTCGGGATATTTCCAAATAAATAAAAAAATGACAAGTTATAGTGAAAAAATAAAAGCGCTTCTCGATAAACAGGAAGATTTGCTCTCACGGGTCAATGTGCCGGAAGGGAAAAATAACGGGATTTATGTTCGGTACAAGGATCCGGTACTGACTTCCGAACATATACCTCTTTCCTGGAGGTATGATTTCGATCCGGAGACCAATCCGTTTTTAATGGAGCGTATAGGCCCTAATGCAACCATGAATTCCGGAGCTATAAAATGGAACGGGAAATATATTCTGGCTGTCAGGGTTGAAGGTCTGGACCGGAAATCTTTCTTTGCGATAGCAGAAAGTCCGGATGGCATAGATAATTTTCGTTTTTGGGAATATCCTGTTGTGATGCCGGAGACGGATAATCCCGACACCAATGTTTACGATATGCGATTGACGGCTCATGAGGATGGTTGGGTTTACGGGATTTTTTGTGCAGAACGGAAAGATCCGGATGCTCCGGCGGGAGATTTGTCTTCTGCAGTTGCTGCTGCCGGGATTGCCCGTACAAGAGACCTGATAAGCTGGGAACGTTTGCCGGATCTGAAATCGGTAAGTCAGCAACGAAATGTGGTTCTTCATCCGGAATTTGTAAATGGGAAATATGCTTTGTATACACGTCCCCAGGATGGTTTTATTCATGCCGGAAATGGAGAGGGAATAGGATGGGCGCTGGTTGATGATATTTGTAATGCGGAAATTAAAGAAGAAAAGATCATTGACAGAAGGTATTATCATACCATTAAAGAGGTTAAGAACGGAGAAGGGCCTCATCCGATCAGGACAGATAAAGGATGGTTGCATCTGGCACACGGAGTACGTACCTGTGCGGCAGGATTGAGGTATGTGTTGTATCTTTATATGACTTCGTTGGAAGATCCTTCCGAATTGATTGCCGAACCCGGAGGGTATTTTATGGCTCCCGTAGGAGAAGAACGCATTGGCGATGTTTCCAATGTATTATTTTCCAATGGTTGGATTGTTGATGACGATGGTAAGGTATTTATTTATTATGCTTCATCCGATACCCGGATGCATGTTGCGGTGTCAAGTGTTGACCGGTTGGTTGACTATTGTATGAATACGCCTAAAGACGGACTTCGTTCGGCAACATCCGTACAAGAAATTATTTCGTTGATAGATAAAAATAAATCGTATCTCAA
>JAIRZF010000258.1 GCA_031267385.1 Dysgonamonadaceae bacterium
AACAACGAACTCCGATGTGTTTCCTAATATCAGTTGCATATCATATAATGTCGGCAAATAAATATATCTTGAAGTTGTCGTTGATACAACGACTGACGTTCCGGTAGAAAGATCCAATACACTCACCGAATCACCGTTCTGCACTCTTCCATTCCCTATAAGACCGCCATTACAGACAATTGCTCCTTTTGTAAGTAGAGCAACATCACGGGAAATAACATTGTCACTTATTATCTTTACAGCGGGGTAATACTGATCACCGTAGCTTGCATTCATTTGTCGGTAAAAATATCCGGAAGAATAACAATATTTATCGGAATCTGTGATATCCGGATCGCTGCCGTCACCTATTCCAACTTTCATGTTAGCAATGTCGCCGGGTTGGAAATATCCATTTTCTTTTTGTATTCGAATAAGACCCGGCGTGATTGCTGCAAGGTTTTGTTTATACGATGAATTATTCCATTGCGTCGGGTCTCCATAATATAATCCGTCAGAATTTATGTAGTAATATCCTATTTTTCCCTGGTAAAAGTTGACGAATAATGCCGAGATTGTATTTGCTGTTATTACCTGGGTCTTGATTGCATCGACATCTATGAGGTTTGTTTTTATATAGCCTCCTTGAATTATTGTAGAGCCAAGTTTTGCAATTTCAACAGCGTCCTCCCAGGCCATCGAGCCCAGACCTAAATTACCGGCGATGTTTTGCAATTTGGAATTGATGTCATCCGGATGCGGATTCCAGTTTGTCATAATGTTGCCGTCTTCGACTTGCGCCATGCATATCTGTACGTTTGCATTTGCGGCGTAGACGACAATTCCCGTGTGAAATGCGCTGGTTTGAGCCGTGAATGATATCCGCGCCCACGATGGCGTTATTGTAAAATCTGTACCAGATGGATCAATTATCAGTCTGGCACTGGCCGAACTATAATTCAAAACACGTATGTAAACCGAAAAGGTATATGTCT
The DNA here is from genome assembly GCA_031267385.1 of Dysgonamonadaceae bacterium. Classification (GTDB taxonomy): domain Bacteria; phylum Bacteroidota; class Bacteroidia; order Bacteroidales; family Azobacteroidaceae; genus BNXB01. The sequence continues at coordinate 975 of JAIRZF010000258.1, forward strand.
TGGTAATGTCGGAAATTACGTCTTGGAATCCAACGTATAACTCGCTACCTGTTCCGGCCAGGTTTAGCACTTTTTTTTGCGTTCCGGTTGGAAATGTGGTGGATGTGTAAGATTTGACACAACCGGCTACATAAAGATTTGTCGTTTCAAGACTTTCCGAATCACGGACATGGTTGTAATTGCCGATGCTGATATCAAGGCGATTAGCCATGATCTTAACACTGTCTGCGGTCTGATTGATAAGTGAAGTAATGTTGTTACCGGTAAAATCCGTATATGAAACCTTGGAGGAAATCATATTCGGGAATAGCGATATTTGCGATTCGGTATAAGACACGCGGTTTTGCAATTCTGAAAAATCGGTCTGGGAAACTTTTAACGAAATTTGATTGGAAAGCAGGTTAATACTGCTTTCTGTGTATGTTTTAAAGGATGACAGATTATTTTGCAACGCTGATACCGACAGATTGATGTTTTGCGCCGAAACGGAAATGGCGGCGTTGTATTCGCTTGTTACGCGGCCATATAAATCGGTATATTTCTGATTGGCATATAACTTTATTTCTTCCGCCGTCGCGACGATTCCTGACTGCAGTTCAACCCTAACGGCTTCGATCAGGTCGATCAGGTATCCGCTTTCGTTTACTTTTAGAAAAATATTGTATATCAGGACTTCGCCGGAAGGCATGCTTATAACGAAGTCTCCTGTACCGTTCCATTCTGCTGCGATTGTTTCTTTCATCCAGCCGGATGAGGTCGATGCATCGTTTTCAAATATAAATTCCGTATCCTGGAATCCGATTGAGAACGTTCCGGGGCGAATAATACGGTAATAAAACGAAATCTCGAATTTTGTTTGTCCGGATGGTATTTCATTGAAGAATTTGTTCGGTTGGATCACCGTGTTATCTACAATTCTCAAGACTCGCCGAGCGGCCTGACTGTCGTAGATAATTTCCGTTGTATTTTCCTTACTTGCCAAGATGTTTCCGCGGGCGAATAAAGGCCGGCCGGCCACTGTATAAGCATGAATCCCGGTGTTACTGTAATTCCAGTAAAATGTATCCGTGCTGAATGTTGCATTCCGGAGGATGTTGTTTTCCTGGCCTGGAATAAGCGATTTGATTTCGTTTATTTCTGCTTCGATTTTGCCTTCAACGACGGAAAACATTGTCGATACGCTTTCGCCGGTAGAATGTAGAATCAACTCGCCGTAACCGTAAAAACTGTCGGTGTAGATTCCATACCGGTGCATGTCCGGGAACCGGGGATCGGTTATTCCATCCAGGCGGCCGATACGCGCCCGGAGGCGTTCAAAATCGGAGAGCGCCGGCGAACCGTCGAGGATGTCGATGTATGGAGAATGGGAGTCGGAAGAGGTCAGGTAAATTAATCCCTGGCGGTTGCCGTCGGATAAATTATTCCACCGGCAGACGACGTCGCCTGCAGCAGGGAGATCTTCTCCTTCGATCATCGTTTTGTCGATTTCGAAATAATCGTTACCGACAGCGGTTACCCGTGCGAGGTAATATTTTGTGTTGTTGCCGGAAAATACCTGGCAGCGGACGATATCATCGATTCGCATGTTCATGAGCATCTCACCGTCGTAATCGTCAATGATACATTTCCAGGCGGCACCGTTATCGATAACCTCTTTTAATTTATTAAAATCAGACACTACAATGCTACCGTTCGATCCGCGAAGCTGGTTAACGACTAATTCGTAAACGCGCATACTTTTCCGAACCGTGAGGTAGTCCATTTCGGCGGAAGAATTTTCGAGATCAATTTCGAAGCCGTAACCGGCGAATCCGGAGGCAAAAAATGGCGTTCCGAATTTTCCGGTACCGTAGATATCGCCACGGAAATTAATGTCATCCAGCCAGGCTTTTCCTTCCGGTGTGATTTGCCATCCGAATCCATCCGACCATCCTTCCTGGAATAATCCGGAACGGACTGTATCAAGAGTGATCCATCCTTTTTCGAAGGTAATTTGTCCGGAGGCGATATCGTCAATGTCTTTGCGGAGATACTTGGACGGGTCGAATAAAGTGCCGTCTCCCATTAAAAACCCATGTGCCACACCTGCTTCATCGGCCCAGGCGACTTTTATGCCGTTATCCTTGTAGGTAAGATAACCGGCATTGTCCATTTTCAGTCCGGCGAGACCGCCTTCCCAGTTGGCCAATCCCTGTTCTATCAGGAGTTGCAGGAGTACTTCCAATTCGTCGGCAATGCCCGGTAGAGCGCTTAATATCGTGTTCCTGGCAGTAGAAACAACAGTGTCGTGAATATAGCCCCAGGTTGTTACTCCCCATATTTCATCGTATGGAGATTGCACCGGGATTAAAGTTTCGTCATCAAGTTGGATGCGTGGGAATTCATTCAGTCGGGGAGGTAAAAAAAAAAGTTCTTCCGGGACGGGGAAAATAAGATTGTCAGGGAGCGCTCCCAGATCGCGCGTAAGGTTCAGGTATGGTTTGTCTTCGGCAAAGGAGTAGGTAAAATTATAGTCGTTTACCGTTTCGAGCGTCGTGTAATTTACATCCGAAGATTTTACGACGATTGCCCTTACGACGCCGTTTTGTGAAATTTTCCATTTCCTGGCCGCCACAAAAAAGTCGAGTATCCATTTCCTGGAATATTCGTCGAGAATGCCGGTGTTTTTCTTGTATTCCCGCTTACTGTCGATAAAGTATTCTTCCTGAACTTCGCCGTATAGTGCGATTTTATGTTCAAGTTCGTTTGTGAAATCAGTTACTCCTGACATTTTCGCCGTGTCGATTCCTCCCAGGCTGTTTTGAAAAAGAAACCATTCCTCGTGTTCGGAGTCAGGTATGGAGGAGATGTACCGTTGTATGTAGGTTAACCGGCTTCCGGCCTGTTCTACCCACACATCGTAGTACATCGGGTTCTTGTTTCCAAGCAGACCGGCAATGCGGCTATACTGCGTATTGACGGTATAGGCATTGCCGGCTGCCGGGGAAGCGAGGGAGATTGTCTCTGTTGTATTGTCGGAGAAGTAGGCTTTCAGTTTTATTACGCAGACATCAACTGCATAGTAAGTTAAGAATTCCGGTTGATAGTATGTTACGCGCTTTGTTTGCGGTTGCCAGGTCAGGAAATTTGACCGTAAAAAGTTTGCCGGTGTGTCTGCCGGGTTATCGACTCCGGCGCGGATGGCGCGGAACGTTATTGGAATATTGTCGATTTCTGCAGAAAATTGTTTGCATATGTTTTGTTGTTGGAAAACCAAATTGTCTCCCGGAAGGTTGGCATAGAGGTTATTGTTTATAATATCCTTAACGTCTATTGTTATAAGTCCGCCTGGCCCGGGAAAATAATTTTCGTCGATTAATGTCTTAGCCCCCTGGCGAAGTGTAAATCTAACCTCCGCGGCGGAATGAAGTTCAAATGTCCGGATGTTTCCCGAAAGCGATAATGTATCCGGTTGCTGTAATATCGTTGCCATGATGCAAATTTCTTGTTTTCCTGTTCCGAGAGAAAGGACAATTATTCGTATGTTTTCATTGTGCGGAGTTTTATTTCCTTTACTTCCATCCGGCCATTTCCGATAGTATATTTTATTGATTCAATCATGACCGGTTGATTGTGTAGGAGCTTTAATTTGTCCATCCGGAGAGTTGTTATTTTTTCTACCGGAAGATTTATTTTTGTAGTGATCGGCAGAAAAGATGTTTGTGTAATATTGTCGAAACCAGCATAAAATATAGAATATAAATCGTCATAGGCTAAACTGAAATCGCCCCAAGTAGAACCATCGTTGGAATATTTCGATGTGCTGCCTCCAAAGAAATATTCGGCATTTGTATCTGCGTTTTTCAGACGTCCGATTGAAAATGCATACATAATTGAAAGACTTCCGTCAGATTCTTCTTTTTCCGGAGCGTCGCTACTTTCTGCCGATTGACTGTAACGGATAGTAGTATTCAAGTGCCGTACATCTCCAACGAAAGGTGATGGAATATTAATCAGAGATGCTCTATTATCCAGACCAGTCACTATCCAAAATGGACAGGATAACATAGCTACCTGTTCATCCGGAGACTTTTTTTCTATATATGATTCGAATTCCGGATTGTAGTAATCCAGAATGTTACGACAAATTAACTTCCATCCAATCCTGCTTCCATTAGTCCGGCCTTTAGAATATTCATAAAAGGCATTCATAGCCTTTACAAAATATACTCCACTTTCGGTTGTGTCCGACATATTTTGTATTGTTATGATGTTTCCGTATTTAGCAAAAAGGTCGTGATATGATTTGTATTCTGTTTTATTGTATTCATTTCCTCTGTTTGAAGTTAATTTAACCGCTTTGGGCGTTTCGAATTCTGTTACGAATGTTCCATCCAGGAAAGGTGTAAGATCTTCATCCGGTTCACCGGAATTCATATCGTTAAAAAAATGCAGTTCGATTTGTTTTTTATTTTCATGAACATAAAATTCACAGTTAAAACGGTTACGGAAACTGTCCAGAAATTCGGATATCAATACGGTTGGCACCAGTTGACCGTAATTAATTTTGCCGGTTACAATGGTGTCGGCCACATTGTTTAAGAGGCACATTTTTTTGAAAGAGATGTTTGTATCCAGGATGGATGGCGAGAGGGTGTATCCGTAATGTTCGAATATTTTTTTAAGAACGTAAGTTACTTTTAAAAATGGCGTCACTCCATATCCAATGGGGAGCGTTATTTCCGTATCTCCATCCATTGTTTTCTGCACGTCATACGCCAGGAGCCGGTAATATTTTTTGCCATTATAAATCGGCATCCCCGATTGTTCGGAATCAGGAAAATCAGTATACAGGCAGTTAAGTGATTCTGTATTGTAAAGTGCGCGATACCGGTTGCTCATGTCTTCGTGACTTTCGCCATTGATTCTTACCAATGTTGTTACCTTGGTACGGACAGGGAAGATAAAGAAATCATCTTCGGTGGCTCCGATCATTACCTGCGTTAAACGGTCGAGCCATTTGTTTACTTTTTGAGTTTCAGTACCAGAAAAATCATCCCGTATTATCCCGGAAAAAATATCAGGCAATTTGACTTCTTTCATCTGATTATAGAGTACGGATTCATTCAAGTATAATGATGCCGTTATACCTTCTTTTGGGTCGACGGAAAATATTTCCATTGTTGCCGGTTCAAAGAATATGCCTTCAGAAATACTTACAGATCGTTTTTTTTTTGTTTTTCGACGAGACATAATCCGATCGGAGTGTTCGATTATTTCCATGTTATGATCCGATGCCGGAAACCTAACAGGGAGGGATAGCGTTCCTTGTTCGCTTAAAAATGGATTGGTCATTTTGATTTCCAATTCCATATCTACTGGCAGGTGAAACAATTCTCCTGTTGTTTGGTCAATTATTTTCATTTTTTATTTTCATTTTTTGGATGCTCCTGAGCGCGCCTGACTGATCAATAACTGTTTTTTCTCTAATTCAGATAAAATTACGTATGCTGGAACTCCGTTTGTTTTTAAATCACGAAGCAAGTCTCTCACTTCCATCATCAGGGAGTCATCTTTCGAAGTTTTAGTTGCTTCCGAATCGTTGTCTTGAGATGTTTCGATATTATCGTACTTACCTGATGCCCGCTGTGGAATATTGTTGTTACGGGCGTCGTTGATTGCAGAGATAACCAGGGGATAATTGATGTGTTTTTCCAGGCGCTTAAAATCCACATGCGAGACAACCAGTTCGGATCCCTGTTCTCCATATAATGTTGGAGATGTGACAAGCCCGGTTTGCGGGGTTCCGGCAAAAGGTACATTATTGTAGGGTTTACCATCTTCTTGACCAATAACATCATATTTCCCTGCAGCTGCCTGGTTAACGACGCGCTCACCGGTTTTCTTGGATGATCCGGCTCCACTCAACGTCATGGACTTGATTCGTTGGCGTTCTTTGTTGGCGACAACAAGTTGCGCTGCGCCGGTTACACCCATTAATGCCGCTGCTATTCCTCCTGCAATCGGACCAAGTTCTGCCAACGCCTGCATGATGGCGACAGCGGTATTGGCAATGATTTCCGATGCTTTAATGGCAAAATTTACATCTGCATATTTCTTTTCAACATCCAGCTTCTTTTGGGCCTTTTCGTTTTCAAGCCGTGCAACCTCTTCGGCATTGTCCCCTGCCGCCGCAATTTCAGCATCGTATTTTTCGTCTATGATAGCCATTTCGGCATCTTGTATGGCAGAAATTGCTCCTGTAACAAGTCCGCTATAATAGTCAAAGTATTTTTTTGCATTATCGATACGGATCTTTTTTAATGCGTTTTGATAATCTTCTTCAGATATTTTTCCTTCGTCTCTTTGTAGAGCCAGTTGGGCTTTTTCCATCTGGTATTCTTCCTGCCAGGTAACGAGACTATATTGTTTACGAAGATTCAGGCGCTCCTGATCAGAATCAAGGCGGATTTTGTTTTGAGCCAGGACAAGGGCTGTTTTGATTTTCTCCAGTTCTTCTTCCGTGGCCCCGGCTTTTTTAGCCAGGTCGATACGGGCGGTGTACATCGCCTGTAATGTTTGCAACTGTAATTGCATGTCGGAATCGGGAGTGGAAATGCCTGCGAACTTTTTCAGGTCTTTTTCAGAATTGGCAATTGTTTCGAGGACTTTTCTGCGGGCATTGGCCGATTTTAGCTCCGCACTTAACAAGCCGGCTCCGGCTTCTTCAATCGCTTTTTCCCGGAGACTCCCGGTTTTAATTTCCAGGGAAAGGATGTCTTTTTCGTATTGCTCCCAGGTTACCCGGCGGCTTTCGGATGTGGATGCATCCAGGGCGATGATCAGGGCGTCGTACATTTCCTGGGTTATTTCGCGAGAGGCTAACTGTTTTTCGAATATGGATTTTCGACGCTTATAATTAGATTCTTCATTTTTCAAGTCTTCATCCCGTGTAATCTGTTTTTCCCGGATGGCGATTTCATCCAGTTTCGCTTGGTTTTTCTGTAACTTTATTTCTGATTCAAGCTGCTTATCTTTTACTTCCCCGCTCAATTTCGCATGACCGGTTTGAAAATCCTTTAACTTGGTAATGCGTTTTTCCAGGTATTCATTTTCAGCGGCGATAATAAGACGCTGTTTTTCTTCTTCTGTTTTCCATTCATTGTCCTCGTTTTTTTCGATTATCAATAAACGTAGTTTATAAGCATTTTCCAGTAATTGGAGGGAGGTCTCCAATTCTTTCTTTACTTTGGATTCTTTGGGTTCAGCAGAAGGAGTTTCAGTGATTGTATTTATTTCTTCTTGCGTGATGATAGCAGCATTTTTCATACCTTCTAAACTGGACTGCACTTCTTTTTCTATTTCATTAATTGCATTTTGAGTCTGATCCAATGCGCTTTTTGCATTATTTGCTATACGTTGAAAATTTGCGGCTGCGATTCCTCGTCCTATATCTGCCCCGGCTTCGTCTCCAACGATCACCTGGCCTGTCTGTCTTTCTGCGGAAACGGTATAACTATCCGCAGTAGTTTGTTTTTGTTTATAGTCTTTTTCCTGTATTCGTTTATTCCGGTATAATGCTTCCAGTTCTTCCTGAGCAGCTTTTAATTTGATTTGTTTTTCTAATTGTACCAAATATTCTTTTATCGCGCCGGTATTATTATTCACCAAGACGCCTTCATCCGTTAAATCTGCATGGTATCCCGGAATAATTTCTTTCAGTTCATTAAGCGCATCACGTCGTTGATTTAAGGCTAATTTCTCATTATTAAGCGTATTTATTAATTGATTGATTTTTGCTTCCTGAGTACCATACTCTTCATCAACTTTTTTAGAAATATTGATTTGGGATTGTTGAGCTTGAGTCAGTTCTTTTGATGAAGATATGAGTTTGTATATTCCAACTGTTACTGCGGCAATGGCGACACCAAGTGCAACAACGGGGTTCAATCCTAGTGTTGCAAAGAATTGTTTCATAAACCGGCCCGCCATTTGAATTTTACCGGCAAAGAGTTCAATTGCTGCGGCATGCAATATGGTTGCTGCCATCGCTCCCGTAGCCCATACAATTTTTATTTTTTTTAACGCAATATCCTTTACACTTTCTGCATTGGAAATTGCTGCCCAGGTGGTATGTAATTTTACGGCAGCAGTATAAGCTCCCATCGTGACGATAAGTGTCAATATAAGCCCTTTATTTTGATTGAGGTACTTAATAACTTCGACACCGGCTTTTGCCAAATTCAAGGTGGCGTCAGCTCCGGTATTGACTGCCTGAGAAAACATTTTTCCAATGGTGACGGATATTTCTTCCCACTGTTTTTTGCGTTTTTCCTGCAAGGCGGCATCCGTGTTGTTTTTAATGTTAAACTCGTCCATGATACTGTTTGTATCCTGGAGAGATTGTGACGCCAGGGTGATTTTTTCACGTACTAAGTCGGTATTGGTTCCTAACTTGCTGAATACTTCCGATGCGCCGGATCCGGAAAGCTTTAATTCGTCGAGGATGGAGGCGAATTGAACGGCGCTTCCGGAATCTTTAGATACTCCTTCCGATATTTTCAATAAGGCTCCCATGAGGTCGTTATTGAGCATTTCGGTAAATTCTTTTACATCCATTTTTGCGACTTTTGCAAATTTGGATGGATCCTGCAGCATTTTTTGCATGATCTTAGTAACGGCGGTACCTCCACGTTCGGCACTGACATTCATTTCCTGTAATGCAGCAGATAGCCCTAAGACTTCTCCGGAAGAAACACCCAGCGGGATGGCGATACCACCGATCCGGTTTGTAAAGTCGGTGATTACCGGAGATGTTGCAAATCCGGCAGCGCCCAGCTCGTTGATGGCATTACCGATTCGGAGCATGTCGGATGAAATATCATTCGACTTCATATCGACAAGTACGTTTCGGAGTGTTCCAACTTCTTTAGCGACATTTTCCGCACCGCCACCAAATTCATCTCCCAGGGCGACATTCAATTTGTCGATTGAATCAGTAAAACCATAGATGTCTTTTTTTGCTATCCCCAACTGGCCTCCAACAGCTGCTATTTCCCGAAGTCCCGAAGCGGATGTCCGGGTGTCTATTTTACCGAGTGATTCATTCAAACGTTCGACTTCTTCGGTAGTCATGCCTGTTGTTTTTCGGATATCGGCAAATTCGTCGGTAAGAATGGCGTATTGGTCAACAGCATTTGACACAAAGTCGACCACGTGGTCAAATGCTTTTGTAAGAAGATTTCCGAAAAATGTCGCTACCGATCCCATCCAAATGCTCCACATTTCTTGTTGACATCCTAATTCGCCTCTTAGTTCTTTTTGAGAAGCGGTTAATTCATCTGTAACTCGTTTGTTTTCTTCGAGCAGGGTGTTGTATTTTTCCGTACCTCGCGTTTCTTCTTTTAGCTGCTTTTGAATTTCATTACGTACGGAAATCAGTTCCTTATATGTTGCTCCGGATAGGTTTTTTAGAACACGTTCCGTGTCTTTCAATTTTTTCTGGTGATTATCGTATGTGACTTTCTGGGAATCAAGAGCTTTTTTTGTTTTTTCGTATTCGGCAGTATTCGATTTTCCGGTAGCCGCTAAATCTTCAAGTTTTTTTTCCAGTAAGGTAATGCTTTGAGTAAGCTTGTCGGAACTTGCTACTGCAGCAGAATTATCAATAATTATTTTTATGCTTCTGGTAGTATCGCTCATAATTTTTTTTGAGCGAAATTATTGCTGATTTGGTCTCTGAAAAAGGACAAAAAAAAGTCTCCCTGTGCAAAAGGAGGCTTGAATTTTTTTAATTAAAAATTATTACTTATTAATGCATTTGTTGATACGTATTATGATAGGGATTCCTAATATTGGGGTAAGCATTACTATTACTCCCCAATACGCAATCCTTGCTACAAAATTTCCTTTGATGCAGAAAGTCAACAAAAAACATATTATTGCATATAACAAGAACATAATACTTGATATTTATATCACAAATGTAAAATAATTTTACGAAAACACAAAGAAATATTACGATTATTTTACAAAAAACATTAATCCGGAATGATAATCCGGGTTGCGTTTATTTGTAAATCGCCACTGTATTCAGCAACGATATCGGCGAGTGATTCAATTTGGCTTTCGATTACCGGGTTAAACCATTCGATTGGTTTACGGTTACCAGTACCCATTTTGAGAAAGCTTTCAGGATTAGTTTCTTTCAATTGGCCGTAGCTATCCGTCCATTTGGAACCTTTGTATCCACCCTGACCTTTCCCGGCGCCTTTGTGGATGTATATCCCTTCACGCTGGAATGAGAAGCCAACGCGCTTTATTTCTTTTGCATATTGTTTATCGTAACCGAATGTGGGTTTGATTGATTTGGACAGGAAAAAATCCCGTTCGACTTTTGATTGCGCACTTGCACGGAGCAATTTATTGACTTTTTTTGCCCATGTTTTGACATCTTGATTGAATTGGTTCATCCGTTCGGAATCAAGCGAGCGTTGATATTTAGCAACTTCGGATACCGATTCAATTTCCAGTTGCAGGGGTAATATTCCGTTAGATCCGGAATTGCGTGGCCGGCGGGTTTGTTCGCTTAGTTTTTTCATTAATCCCATATCCACATTGTTTGGTCAATTTTGTAGGGCTTTGGCTGTGACATGTTGAATCCCAGGATAACACCGTAGAAGTTATCGGCTATCGGGCCATAACCGCGGATAGTGAATGTTTCGGGGTCTAATGCGTGCAATCCGGATACGTATTCGTGGAAGTCGCATAACATTTTAGAAATTATTTGTTCGGCAACGGTTTCGCATTGTTTTTGTGCGGCTAAAACGGTCTGTATATCTGTAGAGTCGGTTTGTGCTACGATGATAAAGAAGTATTGCGGGCGTTTCAGGAATGCTTCCGGATTTTTATAAATGAAATCGGAATTGCTCCCGTCGATGGCAATCAGGTTCACGCCGTGGGCGTCGGACAATCGCTCGTCCAGATCGGGGAGATCTTCTACTTCAATGGCCTGGTAGAAGTGCTTATCAATATCGGTGTGCCTGATGGGTTTTAATGCCCTGGCCAGCATTTCTCCATAGGTAAAATGATTGTAATTTTCCATATTATTTCATTTTTTCTTGGCGTTCAATGGCGAATTCCATTGTGAACAATGCATCGTACAGGAGCGAGTTACGTACTGTATTCTTTTTTGTCACGTCGCCTTCTGCGAGGGTATCAAGTATTTTCATCTGGCTTTCGAAGGCGGATGTTCCTGATGGCTCTCCTCCTCCGGAGAACACCCGCGGGAATTTCCCGGATAGGAACTGCAGCGTCCCCAGGTAAAACCACAGGATGGCAGTTTTTACAGTAGGAGACATTTGTTTTATGATTGCCGGTTCTCCCGGTGATTCAGGTTTGAATATATTGCGTTTGTAAATTATTGATATTAATTCGTCGATGGCGCTGGGGTGTGTTGCAATTCGTTGCTGGTAGGTTTGTAGCATGATGAACTGGTCGTACGTGATGTTTGTCAGCCCGTCATCCGGGCCACAAACTGTAATGCATCCGCATTTCGTTGTCGGGAAAGGATTGCGTGTCAATTTTGGTTCCAGGGAATAGTTCCCGTTTTCGTCCGGATGGGAAAACAGATAATCGAAAGAGTCGGAGAGGGCGGTTAATTGTCCTGCCGATACCGGGTATTTTCGTTTTCCTATTACCATGGTGAATGTATGGGAGAGATGTTTACTTCCAATGTGCGCCTGCAGGCAGAACAGGAATATTTTTGTTTTTATCTCCTGGATGGATGTTTTCCTGTTTACAAGGGATAGAAGGAATACCAGCTGTTCGGTCGTTAACTCGTTCCAATTGGCCGGGAGTTGATAGTTGTCTGTGTCTAAAGTTATTTGTTTCATCCTGCAAAAAATATTTTTCGATCTTCGTTATTAAAATTTAATCCTTGACGTTTTTCAATTCCAAGGGTATCGGCGTTATCGTTCAGAATCCCGTCTATTACGCTTTCGAAATACGACGCCTGGCCGGCATAGTAGTTTCCGGATTCGTTTACATCTTCGTATAATGGATATAGTTTGGGCTGGTATTCGGGAATGTTGGATTGGGAGCGCTGTGTACGGGTATTTTTTGATGTGAGCAGGAAGGCTGTTTTACAGGCTTCCCAAAGTCGGATCATGTTGATCAGTTCCCGGCGCACGGGTTCATGGTTGTCTAGATTCTGCCGTAGCTCGTCATCCAGGGCAGGGGAGATTTTCCGGCGAATTTGAACTTCCATCTGGGAGAGAACCGGACGGATGGCCTCGAATGTAAGGCGGGAATAGTTTATGTTTACTTTGCCGATATCCTGGAATTCGCGGGCAGAGTTCAGGTAGTTGTTATTCCGGTTCAGGTAATAGCTGCTGGATTCCCATTCGGGAAAAGCATCTCCGGAGATTTCAAGGTATCCGAGGAGATGCTCCAGATTGTTCCACCCGCGCTGCTCTACGCTGTCGTGGGCTTTCCCTACTTTTGCGTCGCTGGCCGGGGCGACGTCGTTGTTTCGTTGCACGGTGTGGCCGGAGTCACCCAGTCCGATACTTAATTCATGCGTACCGAGGGCGATTGCCAGGGGGCCTAAGGCGGATTGGGCGTATGAAAGGAGTTTTTTTGTTCCGGAATTGTCCGGATTTTCTTCCAGTGATTCCAATAGTTCGCTGCCGAGGTACGGTTCGAGATAATACCGTTGTGCATCTTCGATATATGGAACGAGTGAAGCCCAGGGAGTGGACTTATTGATTTTTACCGTTTTCTTAAGTTCGTCGATTGTCCTGATGATTGCCATATTGCTTATACTTTTTCGTTTCCAATAACTTTTTCGGCGCCGGTATTTTTGTCCAGGGTGGTCAGCATGATGTTCGGTATGACAAAATGCAGATCGCGGTCCCAGCCGTTCAATTCTTTGGCGATGTATGCCGGGAGCAAGAGTAGATCGCGGAGAGGTTTCGTCATTGCTTGCTTAATGATGAAGAGCTCGCGGGCTTCGGTTCCGTTGATGTTTTTGTTTTTTCCGGGCGAAGCTCCGCGCAAGGATGGGTGGACACTCATGGCGTAACAGATAATATTGGACGCTTCTTCGGAATCTTCGACGAATTCACCACCTTTTTGTGCGGATTCTACCGGACGGATGATGACGTCGCGTTCTTCGTATCCTTTCATTTTGTCGTAGTTGAATTCAGAGATGAACGACTTGCCGGCGTTATCGACTCCGGAGAGGAAGTCGTCCATCTCCTGGAGGAATTGCCGGCGCCGGGCCTGGCGTTTTTTGATGTCATCCTGGGCGATGCCTTCGGCGGCGAACAGTTTGTCCCAGAAACGGACGTGAATTTCGACCGTGTAATTGAATGTGGCTTTGTTTTTCAGCAAGGCACGTTTGAAACGTGGAATGTAACAAGCGAAGTCGTACCATCCGGATTTGAATATCGACCACCAGAACGATTTATTGTAATAGAACCGTCCCGGTACCGGGAGCGATAGCGGGATAATGAAACGATTTTCGCTTGTGATCCGTTTTTTTGTTCCTGTTTCCGGATCGTATTTTAGTCCGAGACGAACTTTCAGGTCGAATACTGGGGATTGTTCGTCGAGCAACTCGGTAACGATACAGTCGTCGATTTCGGTACTTCCGTGCCATTTGCCGGAATAACCATGGTAATCAATGCGCCCGGTTTTGGGATTTTGCCTGCTTACGCGACTGCAGGTCATTTCTTTGGCCCGGACGATGGCCAATTTGGCTTGTCCGGATTTTGAGCCGGTACGGCCAAGTATCAATTCGGCGTAAGCTTTCGAGAAAACAACGAGGTCGTTGGCACACTCCTGTATGATCCGGGTGTAATTGTTGTCGCGGAGCCACTCGAATACATCCGGGTATTCACTTTCGAGACATTCCTGAAAGGTAATATTTCCGTCGGCGCCTCTGACTTTTTTTGCGACCATGATACCTTCACCGTATAGCAGGCTGGCGTTGAATTCGACGTTGGAGGCGACTGTTACGTTTGCATGTACTTTTTCGAGTATTTCGACCGGGAGGTTGTTGTTGTCTCCCCAGGGCATAAACTCGACATCTTTGGCTCCTGATGGCCGAATTTTCGGTTTGGATACGGTAATACCGGAACTTTTGGTATCATCCAGGAAACCGATACTGTCTCCGTAGTCTACCACAGCTGCTCTTGAGCCTGGAAGAAATGCGGATGAAAAAAAGTCGAATATTTCGGGAGTGTTTTTAGCCATTATGCGAAGACTTTTAATTCGTTAAATGTGATAATCAGGCACCTGCGGAATGTTTTCGGAAATCGCTCGACTCCGATCCGGATGTTGACGGTTGCTCCTTTTGCGTGAATGGATGAAAAGGTTGCTTTGGGATAGTGTTTTATTTCACCGGTGTCGATTTTTACGTATGAAAAACTGAAGACAACCGGCTGGCCGGAGAGTGTTTTCCGTTGCATTTCTTTCCAAATCTGACTTTGGTGGATTCGGGATGTTTTTGCCATTTCGTTTTTTGATACAAAAAAAGCCGGAAAACTCCGGCTTTGAAAGGACAAAATAAATCTGTATTACTGTATATCTGCAAATAAATATTTAAACTGGTCACATATTGCGAATAATCCTGCAATCGTCTTTAGCTACTTCTGGAAATGAAGATTTTTTTTTGAAAAAATTACCTTTTTTGGAATTTTATTTTGAAAATCAGAATTATTTATTACCTTTGCCTGAAAATAAATATAGTATGAGAATATTTACAGAACAACGATTAAAAGAGTATGCCGAGAAATATCCGGAATCAAAGGTTGCTCTTCAGGATTGGGTAGCTACTGTAAAAAAAAGCAATTGGACGTGTTTCGCTGATATAAAGAATACATATAACAGCGTAGACAGTGTAGGTAATCAGCATTATATATTTAATATCAAAGGCAATGATTATCGTTTGGTAGTAGTAATAAAATTTACAATTCAATTTGTATATATCCGGTTTATAGGCACACATAAAGAGTATGACGAAATAGATTGTTCAACCATATAAAATACAGTCATGGCAAAAATTGAAAATGAAATACAGTATAATTGGGCGGTTAACAGAGTAGAGCAACTTCTCCCACTGGTAGATGATAGTACGCCTTTGAGCGATCCCAACAGCATAGAATTGGAACTTTTATCCAATATGGTAGCAGATTATTCGGAGAAACATTTTTCTTTAGAGATGCCCTCGCTTACGGACGTATTGAAACTCCGTATGTATGAAATGGGACTTAACCAAAAATCCATGTCGAAACTGATAGAGGTAAGTCCTTCACGTATGTGCGAATATTTGACGGGAAAGAGCGAGCCTACATTATCGGTAGCAAGGAATATAAGCCGGAAACTGAATGTAAGTCCGTCGGTCATATTGGGTGTATGAAACCATGTGTACTTCTTCTTGACCATTTCCCTGATAAGTCATATTTCAAAGGTTCCGGTTATTTTATGGCCTGTTTAAATATTTAACATTTTTTTGTTGGATTTGTTATAACAAAAAGTCCCGACGAGTTTTTATTTGCCGGGACTTGATTGATTACAGAGTTAATGTAACTCAAGGAGGAATTTTTTTGCGGATGAAAATAATAATAATAACAATGGCTATTGATATTCCGAGACTTATTAGCAACCATTCCCAGCCTTGCACCAGCCGGGAATCTGTTTGCTTTTTAATTTGTTCATTAACAGTTGCCTGTAGCTGTGTTGTATCTCTAATGTGTGTTATCTGTTCGGTTGTTACTACTTCAGATTCCCTGATATCTGTATCGAGGCAGGTTGATTGTCCTCGATGGATTGTTGTTTCAGATTTAAGACTAAGAATTGTATCTCCCGGCTCGGATTTATAATATTCCCGGATAATGATCCGTTCGTCCAGGTCAACACGCAGTCTATTTTTGACTTCAGTGTTAATTGAATCTTGTTGCGCAATGAATTGATTGTATGCGATTGTTTCCAACAGGTGTAAATCAGCAATACGATGACTATCACTAGAAGTCCTGCAACCACATACAACAATGGCAATAATGATGATCCCATAATATTTTTTCATTAATCAGTGTATTTTAAATCATTCAGTCGATTCAACCAGCCTTTTTTAAACTTATTATTCAACGGCCTAGCGATGCAAATACGATTTATATACGCAATACGTTCTGCTTTAATTTTGTCGAACAATTCCCGTTGATCAGGATAATTGTTTATTGCGCCTAGAGTCTTAGGGCCAACAATACCGTCGGATTCTACTTTTAAAAGATCTTGCGGAATCTTGATTCCGTGTATTCCAGATCCCCAAACCCAATCAACTAAGATGTTGGCCACCGATTGATTCTTAATTTGATCTGCCTTCCATCGATTCCAATAGTGAGGTTTTAACACTCGATTGACTACATCGTCTTTTGATAAGACCTTAAGGTCATCAACATCGATATCTCCATCTCCATCTTTATCGTAACCAACTTGACGCCAAGTTCCGATCGTAACGCCCATATTGGTTGCGCCGCCCAAATCGGACGGGTCATCTACAAAACCACCTTCCCACTTAAATATATACGGGCTCAATTTTTTAACATCTGCCATTTTCTTTGTCTTTTTTCCCCAATTCGGAGTAATTTTTCAATAATTCTGCAACCTTATCTCTATCTGTAGTAGCAATGAGTTCAGCAATAATTTCAGGAATTTTAGCAGCTGCAGACTTTTTTCGGTTTAAATTTTCAATAACGCTTTTAAGCTCTATGGCAATACACGCGACTGATGCAAACATAGAGGCATAGGGGAGCGTATAAAAGGGAAGTGGAGAGGCGATAACATCAAACATCAATCCAAATGCCAATATTCGCCAATACTCCCCAATCTTTTCTATCGTTCTCCGATACTTATGCGATTGTGGTTTCTCTTTGAGAACCTTAGCGCGTTCAAGGCCTGTCCAGAGGTCTATCAGCACAGCAAAGACGACAAGTATCCAAAAGCCTACTACAATACAGCATTTGACAGTGAGTGTGGGCCAATCTCCTTCTAAAATTGTGGGTATGAATAATAACATATTAAAAAGTTTTATTGCAAAATTCAGCAATTCGGATTCATTTAGAAAGGACTGAATTGTCATGGCATATAAGGCCATTTTTTGAATTTTCAAACGCAATTATAGTTCAGGGCGCCGCGTGGTCATTTCCGGCATAAATGAGAAAAAAAGAGGCATTTTTTTAGCTAAATTTTTGATATTTAGGTGAATGTTTTTTTTGTAATGAGAATTGAGGTAGAAATTTGCGACAAAAAAAATTATTTGCCAGTAAAACCAACAAAACCGGAAAATTGAGATTTCAAAAAGGGTGGGAGATGATAATTGGTACCAACAAATAAAGTATCCCAGGCATCTGTAATGTGGGTTTTTGATTCGTCCGGATATTCGGGTGAATCGTCTAGAGCTTCGGGACGTTTGTCTTTTTCGAAGCCGTTTTTGCCTTGCCGGACTCCAGTTTGCTCCATGGCCAACTTTAGAAATTCATTGTTGTATAAATTGAATACAGGGAATAATAGTCCTGAAAAACCTTTTAGAGCCAAGTCTATCTGTTCATGTTTCCAGTCGTGAGGAACTCCCTGGCCGATGTAAACGTCGGTTACATTATATCGGTTATCGGAAAATATACGTATGATAGTATCGGCGTAGCTTTCGGCGGTTAGACCGGTTGTCCACATGAAAGTATGATCGTAGTAGAATACGATCTCTTTCTTGAGTTTTGGGGCATAGTAGTCGCATATTTCCTGTACTAGCTCCTGGAGTTTCTTTGGCGTCTTGACAAAAAAGCTTTTGATTGTGTGTAACCGGTTACCTGTTACTTGTCCTACACAACAGCTTGATATTGCGGAATTGGAATCGAAAGCGATGTGCAGGGGCTCTTCAAAGTCCAGATCTGTATCGTGAAGGCATCCTGATGTTGCGATTCTTTTCCAGTTGGATCCGAACCGGCTTAAATGGTTATTGGTATCGTCTGGAATGTAGAAGTGGATATCGTCGTTTAAGGCGGAATAGAATCCGTTTGGTACCCGGAAAAGGCGTTCGTTCAGGAAGGCGGTACGCCAGACCAACGCTGGGGAGTCGCGGTGCATCTGCCAGATGTAATCTTGTCCAACGACTTCCATGTTGTCGAAGATATCATATTCGGCGTAGAATACGGTGTATTCGCGTTTTTTTCCTTTTACTGGGACGACGGGTTCTTGGTATTGCCGTGCAAGCATCAGGTCTGATTGCAGGGTGGTTATTTGTTTTTTTATGTGTTCTGTTTGTTCCGGGAGACGTTTGAGTTTGCCAACTTGCGAATGTAGGGTGCGGATGTAACGGATGTGTTGTGGTGACATTTCGTTCTCTTTTTCGAGTATCCACCGCCCTTTCTTTGAAGTTGGCATGTCTGTCGTAAAACAGACTGCATGATGATAGGGGCAGGAGCCGAAGTATTGTTTATTTCCGCGATTGGCCGGGTTTACTTCGGATTTGATTTTGTCGTAGTCGAGAAATTTGGCTTCGGGGCCAATGATCCAGTCGAGCGACATGGAGTTGGCCGACATTCCGTTTGCGAATGAGAGTACAACGAGGATTGTTCCATTCCAGAAATGGATGCAGTTTTCCCAAGCATCACGGAGCGGTTCCATCTTTGGTTTGGCGAAATTTACAGATTCGGGGGCTTTACGACCGACGTAATAGTGCAGGTTCTGGATGTATCCCCATTGGGATAGTGCGTGGCAAATGGCGGGTAATGTGTTTCCCCAGGCTTTTGTCCGGGATGGGGATATTAGTCCGCCCATTGATCCGGGCATAGTCCAAACCATTTGCAGGATAAATGGAGCGTCGACTCCTTCTGACTTACCGGTACCGCGTGATGCTACTATGTAGCGGGAATGTGCACCGACCGACATAACATCGCGTTGCATCCGGTTGAAATAACGTTTTTGTACCTGGTTGGCTATTGAGTGCAGATCGTCAACGGATGGGACTATTTTATTTTCGTGAAGTACCGGCATTTTTTATTTCTGTATATTCGATGTCTTCGATTTTTCTTCCTTTGAAAAGATTCCGGAGTTCTTTCCTGCGTTGTTCGAGTTCGTCGGATGGAACCGGTTCGAATTCATCTCCCAGCAGGGTAATATCGTCGGATGGTTCGAAAACCGGCGGGAGCATTTGTGTCCAGTCGTACATTTCATCATCTTTATCTGACCGGGTGTATTTTCCTATTTTATCCAGCGCGCCGTTCATCGCGTTGACGTCTTTTTCTTCTTCTGCCAATTTATAGGCTTTTTTGGCTCCTTCGATAATCATGTACCGGTACCAGTTTTTTGCTGCAAGTTGTATGTTTCCGACCAGGCGTGAAATTGAAGCCAGGTCGCGATAGGCAGTTGCTTTTGATACGGGGTTGAATAACGATATTTTTTCTTTATCTTTTTCACCTCCGGATGTAAGGAATTCAGCTAGTTCTATATCCTGGATTAATGGGTTTTCCATTTTTTTTGCCACACAAAGCATCCAACGCTCTTTGATTTCAAGTTCTTTGGCTGTAAGTTTCGCGGAAGCTTCAGAGCGTGAATCGAAGAGGCACATTTCTATTTTTTGAAATGTTGTTAATTCTTTTGCCATATTGCAAATTTAGTATCGGTTTGAATGGATGGAAAGGACTTAAATAATGAAATCCGCCATCTTCACAGATAACGGATTCCCGAATAGCTCAAAAAATATGTAGAAAAAAACTATGAAGTTGATAATTTTTCCAATTTTTCCAGTTCGGCTTGATAGTGATCCATACGCGCCTGGGCCTTGGCGGCTTTATTCAAGTCGCCGGATTTGGTGAACTTAGTCACGGATCCTTTGCTCCGGGAGATGTTTTCTTTTGTGCGCTTGATTGCGTTTGCCAACTGGAGACCACGAGTAAACGGGTCGTTTGACAGGTCTTCATCCGGATCGACTCCTTTTACTTCCAGACGGACTTCTTCTCCTGCCGCCCAGGCGTCGAGTTTGTTCCAGATGCTACGACGTTCGTCATCTAGTTTGCATAACTCCTCCGCTTTTGCTTTGCGTTCGTCATCGGATATCTTTTCGTCGGCAATTTCCGTTTTTAATGCCGCATAGAGCGGGGTGATTTCCTGAGTGCGGCGGTACATGGCAAGCAGTTCCTCCGGAAGATCTTCTTCTTTGACAATCTTAACTCCTTTGCGGAGTGTTTCGATTTTTTCCTGAAGTTCTTCGATTTCGGATTCTTTGTCCTCAATTTCGGATTCGAGTTCTTCGATACGCTCTTCTTTTTCTTCTCCGGATTCTTGTGCGGATTCCAGTTCTGTTTTCAGGTCTTCCAATTCCTTTTCTTTTGCCTGCCTATCGGAAAGCAATTGTTTTTCGGAATCGGTATTGCCGGTTCTCCCTGTGACTCCGAGCACACGGGTTGTTTCCGTCGGAGCGGAATTATCCAAAACGGGATTGTCCGGATTGTTTCGATGAATCAAATCAAAATTCACGACAATAATGCTCAATTTGTTGATTAGCATTGTAAAATGCTGATCGAATTGTGCGGGTTGTTCAGTCACTTCCCGGAAGTAACCGGCATATCTCTTTTTCATCTCAGAAGAGGCGAATTGGAGAAAAAGCGCCAGACCGTCCGCATATTGACGTTTACGGTCTGACAGCCATTTTTTTATGTTTTCTTTCATGTGGACAAAATTAACGGGAAGTTTGTTACCCATTTGGATTTGCGATTTCTGCTTTTGCATCGGCGAGTAATTTGTCGATATCAATTGGAGCTTCGAGGAAGATCGCGGTACTTTTTGCGTCGCACTCGATGGTGTAGGTCGTTCCTCGTCGATCGGTCATGTTCTGTCCGCCGTCGAATTTCGGGGTGGTAATTGCCGGCAATCCGGGCTGGCCAATTAAGTACTGGTTGCCATCGAAGTCCTCCATAACGTAATACCCAGGGGTATTGGCAATTTTTCGGTTATGGATATGCACTTGTTTCGGGCTTCCTGGAAAGAAATATTCGACGTTTTGTTTGAATGATTTTCCGTCCGCTTCACCCTGTCCCTCGGCTCCGTATTTGGCAGTTCGAGGCGTTGCATATATTACTGTCGGTTTTAACGAGTTGTCGATAAATACGAATGATCCTTTGGCGAAAATCAGATCATCGTCGGTAGTAACCTCCGATTTTGGAGCGAGTTCCGGTACGGTTTTTACGGAACATTCAGGAATGAATAACAGCCGGTTTTTGAATCCGGACATATTTTCTTCACCACACCCCCAAAGCATTGGGGAAAACCCTCCGACTATTGCATAGTGGAGATAATTTTCGGAGTGTGCTTCCGGCATGGTACACACGCACACTAATAACAACGCGATGAACATCAGTTTAAGAACGTTGCTGATTGTTATTCTTGATTTATTTTCCATTTTTTAAAAAAATATAAGTTAGACATAGTCTCCGGCATAGTTGACGGAAGTGTTTGTTTGTTCGTTTGTCTGGAACAGTTTTTCGTGGACATCGTTAATACGGGTATCATAGGATGCCTGAACCCAGAATTGCACTTCATTCGGATCCTTGTAAGGATTTCGGACTTGCACGTAATCTTTGTCGCTTTCGTTGTTTACACCCAAGTCCAGCAAGCCGGGTTTTTGGAGCAGAAGTCTATCTCCTGTGCCTAACGCGATGTCGGTAACGAGTTTTAATCCCGGAGCATTTGCATCGGAGCGAAGCTTCGTGAGCATTTCTTCCGTCGATGGGTATTGGTATGATTTTGTCATTTTCCAATAAGCCATCCTGGCGCAGTTGATTGGGTTTTCGGCGGCGTAGAGTAGTACTTCGCCCTGCTTCAATAAGGGATGCGCCGATTTAACAAATTCAACCAGCTTTTTGTATGAAGTGTAATCGGCACCGTGGACCGGGAGTTTGAATTCTCCGGTTGTCTTCAGGTTTCCGTTTTCTTCGGATATTTCGCCGGCAACGGTCAAGAGGTCGATTTTAGAGAAAAATCCGGTGAAAGCGGTGGATGGAGATGCAACGTCATCGTCTCTTTCTGCAAAAAAGAGAGCAAAAATGACATCTTCAGACACGGATTTAACGACATCTGTGAGAATCATCAATTCCAATGGGTGTTTTTTCGACTTGTTGTCGATCATTTCGCCCTGGTTGGAGATGATTTTCTTTTCCTTGTAATTCAGAATATTGTCGTTTACTTCTGCATAGGTTTCTTCCGGTTTCAATTTGGCTTCGTAGAACTTCATGAGTTCCGGATTGTTTCCAAGGGTCAGGCCGGGCTTGTACGGACGAAGCAACCCTGCTTTACGGCGCTTACTGATCAATATGTCTTCGCCTTTTACGGCAATGATATTGATACGTAAATTTTTACATGTCTGGTTTAACATGAAATAGGGCAATTCCCTTAACACATTGTTATAAACGCGCGATGCGCGCGTTAATCCATCAACATTTACAACGTTTGGCATTTTTATAAATTTTTATTTATTAAATGAGACCTTCTTTTTGAGCGAAATCCAAAATGGAAGCTGTATCACCTTTATTTGCATCGGCAAAGGAGGCAATGTCTTTTTCTTTTGAATCCAACTCTTCTTTTTTATCCACATTTGCCGGTGGAGTGGCTCCTGTGCCCTTTAGTTCTTCGATTTCCGTTGTTAATTTGGAAATCGTTTCGGCATTGGCGTCAATTGTTTGCTTTTGAGTTTTGATAGTCTCATTTGCCTGATCCAATTGCGCCGACAGTTCGTCATCGCCGGTTGCGTTATCAACCAGTTGGTTGATTATTTCAACGGTGACATCATCGGCTTTTAATTCCGAATTTTTTGCAACGATTTTTGCAACGATTGCGTCGAAATTATCGGCCTTTTGTTTGAGTACCTGGTACTCTTTTGGAGATAAAATTTTCATGAATTTATGTATTGAAGTAATTGATGACTTGTTCGAGGGTACTTATTTCATCGGCTAGTCCAAGGTTGATTGCTTCTTTGGCAAAGAATACTTTCCCTGTATTCCATTTCGACTGTTCTTCAGAAATACGGCCTTTACGGAAATTGGCAATCGAGGTGATGAAATTTTCGTTAAATTTGTCGCATACGGCTTCGAGTGGTTTCTTGTTTCCTTTTATCGCCTCGTAATAGTCCTGATTTTTATCGGTTGATTTTGATGCGTATATCTCAATCAGGTTGATTCCTATTTTTTTATAGTATTCGGTAAAATCAGCTATGGTCAAGTATGTCCCGATTGATCCGACACGCGCCATTTCGGAATTGAGGGTAATGGTATCACAGGCAGATGCGATCCCGTATGCGGCGGAGCATGCAAAGTCTTCTACAAATGCGGCAATTCCCTTGTTTCGGTGTGATATTGTTTCCTGAAGTAGCCGGCATGCCATTCCTTCACCTCCTCCGGAGTCGATGATCAATACGATTCCCTTGATGTTAGGATTAGCGTAACATTGCGTCAGGATGCCGGATTTTGTTTTCATTCCTGCCGGCCCACAATTCTGGTCGTGTTTTGTGATAGATCCGATGATTGAAATCAGAGCAACTGAGTCTTCCGGGGCGTCTTTCGGCGACCGGTACCCTTCATAATCGGATATTTCGTAAGCGCCGTTTTTAACGGATGCGAATAAAACACCGTTATCGGAAGTATATTCTTTTTTTTCGTCGGAAGAGGATTTAGGATTGCCGGCCGTTTTGCCTTGCAGGAAATTCGCAATCAACGGGAGATAATTGGAGGCGAAACCTTCTTCTATCATCCAAACCGAATTCAATATGCCGTGTAGATATAACATTACATAAAATTTTATGCAATATTATATTTATTTTATTGACACAAAAAGGACTGTTAGTTACTTGATTTCAGTTGTGCGTGGCTTGATTGTGAAGTTAAGGAGAGTTTTGTGCACTTGAATCCGGATACTTTTCCGGGATGATTTAGTTCCATTGTTGCACGGAGTGGAAAATTCATACATCCGATAACAAAAGTTTCGTCATCGTGGGTAGTATATCTGATTACTCCACCATGTAGACATAGATTTTGTAATTTTTCTTTTAATTCTACATCTATAATATGGTTTGGGAGGTATATGTCAATGGCGCTCTTATACACAACTCCCGATTGACCACGGTTTGGCGAGTCCAGCATGGAACCGGTTCCGTACTGTGCCGGGATGTTTGTCCACTGCGCACCTTGCTTTATTGATATAAAACATGTTTGCGCACTTTCTGAGCATACCATGGATTGTATTTGATTCCTGGGGAGGAATTCAATTTTTTTGTATCCTCCTATATTATCATTTAGGTTCATTTTTCCTGTTTTTTCGGGACATCCGTGGATGAAATTTTCATAAATTTATTCATTAATATACTGTTTTTACGGGACGCGCGTGGATGAAATTTTCTCTATTTTTAGCGTATTCGAGTCGCGAACGGTAATGTTTTTTCTTAAGAGCGTCGAAATGACAGGCAAAGTCTATTCCGTATCGCTTGCAGAAATTCTCTATAAGTTCTACGTATTGGCGTTCCGTATATTCTTTTGTGATTTCGATTATCTGGAAAAACAACTCATTGAATATATCACGAATAGCGGACTCGAATTCCCGCTGTCTTGAAACGGGAAAGTAATAATGGGTATAAGGCCGCTTGCGAGTTTCAGAACGTGATCCGAGCGATCCGACTTCTATTTCAAGCAAGCGCTTTCGAGGTAAAACAGGTTCTATGTAGCGACAATCTTCAGGTACCTTTTCCAACATCCGGTATAATAAAGATCCTACATAGGTATCCCTATTGGCTTTAACTGGCTGAGAATTACTTCCAAGCTGATTTATAACAAAATCGGCAAGACAGGAATCAATATTTACTTTTATAATTGCTTTTTCCATTAAAAAACAGGCTTTAGAAATGTAAAGTTACGAAATTTTAAAACATGGTGAAACGACATAACTGGATAATTCAACAGAACAACCCCGGATAATCATGGAAAAAAATTGTACTTTTGGTTCCATCTTATAAATATAATCACTTAATGAGTTGTTATACAGTTGTTTATATAGGGAACAAAACCGGGCACACCGGGTTCAAAATTAAAAAACCTGGCACAAAAACCGGTTTTCTCCATTTTCGTGTCCGGTAGTGCCCGGCGGTGCCCTTTTTGTGCCCGATGTAAATTGTTGTATAACAACAAAATAAACATATTTTACAACATATGGGTACGACCGCACACTTTTTTTTACTTTTTTACATGTAGTATAATTTAAAAATATAAATAAATATAAAAGAATAATATACAGGCCTTTACCTTTTTTGCACAATCGTCCAAAATTTTTTATTTCATAAAAATTGGGGGGTAAGGGGGGAAATCCCGGAGGAAGTGGGTTTAAAAGGAAGCGCTCTCCCGGCTAAACGCCAAGAGAGCGCAGTGTTACGGCGCTAAACGCGCCGGTTAGCGGAATTAATTAAAAGTCTGCTATTGTGTATATCTCACACATAAATTCCATTTCCGGAGGAACCCGCTTTGAGCCGATCACAATGAGATTACCATTGATAGCCATTGAATACAACTTGTGTGTTGTATGTGAACTGGTGCGGAAATTATAGTTCAACGCAGCGACAAAGTAAGCGCCCGGCAAGTCGATGTC
>JAIRZF010000254.1 GCA_031267385.1 Dysgonamonadaceae bacterium
CCCGTATCGGAAAGACGAAAAGAACAAGGAAAGCAAATACTCAAATACGGAGGGATTTTTGGGGGTATCATTATCTTATTGGTATTATTATTCAATTTCATGAAAACTTCCGTCAATTACAACGACCTTATCGTGTCCCGGGTTGACAAAGGGACTATTGAAGTCGCCATCAATGCATCCGGTAAAGTAATACCCATGTCGGAAGAAATCATCATTACACCTATCAGCTCCAGGATATTGGAAGTGTATAAAAATCCCGGCGACCAACTCAAAAAAGGGGATGCAATTCTCAAATTGGAATTGTCTTCTATAGAAACCGAATACCGGCAAAAACTCGACGAAAAGGAAATGCGGAAAAGTAAGCTGCAACAACTGGAAATAAATGCTAACGGACGTATTTCCGAATTACGGATGCAACTGCAAATCAAAGAGATGCAACTGAAACAAATGAATACCGAATTGAAAAACGAGTATTACCTGGACAGTATCGGGGCCAGTACTCACGATAAAATCCGTCAGGCGGAACTCAACTACGAAGTGGCTAAGCTCGAACTGGAACAATTAAAAAACAAAATTGAAATTGAACGGAAAAATTCGGAAGCAGACCTGAAAGTACAACAATTGGATTTAAACATCTTTGACAAAACCATGGCTCAAACACAACGTTTGTTGAAAGACGCCCGCATATTGTCGCCTTTGAACGCTACCCTGAGTTTCGTAAACAATGAGATTGGCTCGCAGGTAGCGGCAGGCGCTCAGATCGCGGTTATTTCCGACCTGACCCATTTCAAGGTAAATGCAGAAGTTGCGGACAGTTATGGCAACAACATCCGGCCGGGAGGGATAGCGGTAGTGAAAGTCGGTGAAGAAAATTTCAGAGGGACTATCCTGAACGTAATCCCTTCTTCTAAAAACGGGATCATCAATTTTACAGTCATGCTGGAAAATGCAGATCATCCGAAATTACGCAGTGGACTGAAAACGGATGTACAGGTCATGATCGGAATCCTGAACGAAACCTTGAGAATAAGAAACGGATCGTACTATTCCGGACGGGACAGCTATCGCCTTTGGGTTATCACGGACGATAAAGCGACGCTCCGTGAAGTTCAACTCGGAGAAAGCAATTTCGATTATGTGGAAGTCATTCGCGGGCTTGAACCCGGAGAACAAGTAGTTATTGCCGGAATCCCATCCGAATTTAACGATAAAAAAACAATAAAAATAAAAAAATAAACGTATGCCAATCATTGAATTAAACAACGTACACAAGATTTACCGGACAAAGGAGATTGAGACCATTGCATTGGAAAATGTCAATCTACTCGTCAATCGTGGAGAATTTCTGTCCGTAATGGGCCCCTCGGGTTGCGGAAAAAGTACCCTGCTCAACATCATCGGTCTGCTGGATGCTCCAAGTCAGGGTATGGTTCAGCTCAACGGGCGGGATACTTCCGGACTCGAAGATAAAACAGCGGCCAACTTCCGGAACAAAACCGTCGGATTCATTTTCCAGAGTTTTCACCTGATCCCGTCCCTGAATGTGCTGGATAATGTTCAGATTCCGTTGCTCTACAGTTCGGCAAGGGGGATCAACCGGACGTCCCGGGCAAAAGAAGTCCTGGAAAAGGTAGGTTTATCTCACCGGATGAAACACTTCCCGACCCAACTTTCCGGTGGACAATGCCAGCGTGTAGCTATTGCACGTGCCATTATCGCCCAACCGGAAATTATTCTGGCCGACGAACCGACCGGAAACCTGGACAGTAAAACGGGAATGGAAATTATGGAACTCCTCTTCGGCCTCAATCGGGAAGGCACAACAGTCATCATGGTTACTCACGATGAACATATTGCCAAACAAACTCAACGTATTGTGCGATTTTTTGACGGAAGACAAGTTGAATAAGCCATGTATAAGATCTATCTAAAACAAGCCCTGCGAATGCTGAAAGAAGATAAAGTAATCAGCATCATCAGCATATTCGGAACTGCCCTGGCCATCACAATGATTATGGTTGTAATCCTCTCGCAACGGATTAAAACAACGAATATAGCTCCCGAAATAAACCGGGAAAGGACCATGTATATCAAATGGCTGAAAGAAGAAACAAGTAGTAGTACGAATATCATTCCGGTCTCAGGATCCGAGTATAAACAATTTTTACAGGATTTGAAAACGCCTGAATGTGTCTCTTTACAGAGCAGGCAGCAAGCGATGGTAAGCGTGGAAAATAATCCGGAAAACATAAAAGCCGACGTCATGGAAACCGATTCGAATTTCTGGATCATCAATCGTTTTTCTTTTCAGGAAGGCAAACCTTTCTCTAAAGAAGATTTTCAGTCGGGATTTCCTCATGCAGTCATTTCAAAAAGCCTTGCACAACGACTATTTAACGGGAATCCGGCTTTGGGAAAAGAATTTTCTTATAAGGAACGGAACTACAAAATTTGCGGAATCGTAAATGATATTTCCACGCTCTGTGACAATGCGTATGCACAAATCTGGCTCCCTTGCACTGCTGTTGAAAAAATAGAGGACGGGGAGTTTTCTATAACAATCCTGGCAAAAAACAAAAAGGATTTCAGTGAAATCAAAAAGGAGGTACGTGAGCGTGAAATCCGGAACAATCCGGAAATTGACACAAAAAAAATATCTTTTATCGGACCCTATTCCCGGAAAGAACTCCTGGTGAAAGAGGGTAATATGAATAATGATGATCCTAACATGAAAAAAGATACGATAAAACATTACCTCATAATTGCCATCTTATTACTGATCCCTGCTGTAAACCTGTCGGGATTCAGTCTGTTCAAAATTATCAGCCGGACTTCGGAAATCGGTATCCGAAAAGCATTTGGAGCAACTCAAAAGAGCATTTTGCTGCAAGTTCTCTACGAAAACCTGCTGACATCCCTCATTGGAGGAATAATCGGCCTGATAACATCGTACTGGGTGGCAATTGCGCTGAAAGACCGTTTGTTTACATTTAACATATATGATCATTTTATGGGGGAAAATACGATTCCGGTTTCCGCCTTTCTTTCTCCCTGGGTATTCTTCTATGTGTTTTTGGTTTGTCTGGCAATGAACCTGCTGTCGTCGGGAATCCCGGCCTGGAAAGCATCCCGGCTGAATATCGCAGACTCGATTAAACAATAAGACCGGAAGATGGGAAGACCGTAAGATGGGAAGAATTAATGTAAAAATAGAATAATATGATAAAACATAGTTTCAAAATGATTTGGGCCGATCGTAAAAGCAATACCTGGATATTGATCGAATTGATCGTCGTGTTCAGTATCCTCTGGTTTTGTTCCGGCTTTGTATATGATAGAGCAAAAAGATATTTTGAACCGGTAGGTTTTGATATTGATCATGTTTATATGCTCGAATTCGATTATCAAAAGGATATAAAAAAAGCGGATTTTAATGACGAAGCGCTGTCCGAAGCCGGAATTACCATCTTCGATCGGGTAAAAAAGAATCCGATGATAGAAGAGGCTTGTTATACATTAGGCCATTCTTATCCGTATTCAGGCAGTTACTCGAGTAACGTGTTTTATAAAAACGGGAATTTAAGAGATTCAATAAATTTTTCCGCCAGCATACGGGAAGTCAGTCCGGAATTTTTTGACGTATTCAGGATCAAATTCCAGAAAGGAAAAACATTTAATCCCGATGAGGCCTTTTCCGGAAAACATGTAATTGTATCTCCCGACAGAGAAAACAGGTTTTACGATGAGGATATTTCTCTAATGGAAGTTTTGATAAAAAATGAATGGAATCCGGAAGCCTATGGGCTATGGTCGAAAAAGAAACCTGAAACAGAGGAGGAGTGGAACCATTTTAATAAATTAATAATAAAGTCCATGTGCCCGGTTGACGGAACTGTGGAAAAAATAAAACGGGACGATTATGGGGATTATGAACGTATTGTTTTTAACCCAATGGATAAAAATAAACTTAACCGGGTTAATGGCTGGGCTGTAATATCCGTCCGGGCCAAAGCCGGCGCCGATAAAGATTTCCCTGCAAAATTCAGAAAAGAGATGAAAGAACAACTCAATGTCGCTCCTTTTGAACTTGTAGGAGTCAAACCTTATAAAGATATTCGCAGCGAATGGAATAAAGAAAAAAATGAGGAGATGCAAACAACTTTCGTCGTTGTATTTTTCCTCCTGATCAATGTCTTTCTGGGTATTCTGGGGACATTCCGCTTCCGTACCAACGCCCGCCGCGGAGAGATCGGATTACGTTGCGCTCTGGGTTCCGGCAAAAGTAAAATCCGGCAATTATTATTAGGTGAAACATTTGCGTTGCTTTTTCTGTCCAGTATTCCGGGTACAATCATCGCACTCAATATTCAACTGACAGGAGTTACTTCAAAGTTAGGAATCACAACACCTTCTGTGCTGACCTATTTTATTACTTTCTTTACAATGCTGATTATTGTCTGGCTGGGTACCTGGTATCCTGCTAAAAAAGCATCCGAAATTCAACCGGCAGAAGCATTACACTATGAATAATGAAAAATGAAAAAATAATCCGGAATATGAATATCTTATTATTATCGTTATCATTATCATCATTATCGGCGCAGGATACGATCCGGATCACTCTGGGCCAGGCGATTTACGAGAGTGGTATCCACTCGGTAGATGCTTTGGTTGCAAAGAATGAGTTTCGTTCAAGTTATTGGGAATACCGGACATACAAAGCAGAGCTATTGCCTGAAGTGATTCTGGACGGGACACTCCCCTACTACTCCAAATCGTACAATCAGTTTCAAAATACCGATGGAACTTATACTTTCGTCGGTAACGATTACAGCCGGCTGGATGCAGCTATTTCCATCAATCAGAATATCCCATGGACAGGCGGAAAACTTTCGATAGGGAGTAGTCTGCAACGGCTGGATCAATTGGGGGATCATTCCACGACAAAATACATGGCAATGCCTGCTGCAATCACCTTGGAACAACCTGTTTTCGGTTTTAACCGCGTAAAATGGCTGCAAAAAATTGAACCGGTCAAATACAAAGAAGCTAAAGCCCGGCTGGTTTCCCAGATGGAAAATGTAACCGTACTGGCCATCAATCATTATTTCAATCTGCTCCTGGGAGAAATGAATCTGAACATCGCCATTCAGAATCATAAAAACACAGACCGGTTATATACTATTGCCGAAGCGAAGAGAAAAATCGGGCAGATCTCCGAAAATGACCTCTTACAATTGAAAATTTCCTGTCTGAAAGCAGAAGCATATGTAACGGAAGCTCAGTCTTCTCTGAAAGCCGACATGTTCCGGTTACGTTCTTTTTTGGGTTACAGTGAAAACATCGTTCTTGTTCCGTCAATCCCGGAATCACCGGAGAATCTTCAGTTGGATTACGACAACGTGCTTGTTCTGGCCACAGAAAACAGCGCTTTCACCCAGGAAATTCGTCGCCGGCAACTGGAAGCGGCGCGAAGTATCAGTCAGGCAAAATCAGAACGCCGGAATGTCAATCTTTTTCTTTCATTCGGATTGTCGGGACAAGATTCTCACATTCCGACCATATTTGACAACTTGAGAAGTAACCAAATTGTTAATTTGGGCATCCGGATCCCAATTCTCGATTGGGGCAAAGGGAAGGGAAGGGTAAAAATGGCCGAGTCCAACAGGGAAGTTGTCCAATCCAAAATAGAAAAAGAAAAAATTGATTTCAATCAGAATATTTTTCTGCAAGTAGAAAATTTCAATAACCAGTCGAAACAGTTGAAAATTGCTGTGGAAACCGATCGTATCGCCCAAAAACGCTACGAGACAAGTATAGAGGCTTTTATTCTCGGAAAAATTGATGTGCTGAACCTCAATGACGCCCAATCATCTAAAGACGAAGCCAGGAGAAAATACATAGAGGAAATGTATCTGTTGTGGTCGTATTACTATCAGATCCGAAGCGTAACACTACACGATTTTATTAATAACAGAAATCTGTATACAGACTATGACGGAATTGTAAAATAATCACTAAAATATATCAGCATGAGTTCCGGTTCTATAAAAAATAACAAAATCTTCTATTTCATTCTTTTCATAAAGAAGTAACCAATCAGGCCTAATATGACATTCCCAACAATTAACATAATCCCCAACCAATTTATGTTCACGATATTTTACAGGAAGAATTTCTTTATTGATTATTTTAATCATAATTTCATCCAATTCATTCATTGGCAAATTACGTTTAATGGCAAGTTTATATTCCCGGGCAAAGGTATTGGTTCTAATAATTTTCTTAAACATCACATTGTCAAGATTTTAAGTCTGATAAAAAAGTATTTGCATCATCAAATGTTTTAATATTTTTCCTTTCATGCGCTTCTTTAATGATCTTTTTCGTTTTTTCATTTGGTTCTGTTGTAACTTTTTCTCCTTTCTGTTCATTTTTAAAATGGACAAAAGGCAACGTGCGCAAATGGTTAATAATATTTTGCGCATGTGCGTTATTTTCTTCTATTTGAACCGTAATCATAGCTAATTATATAGATAATATTTATACAAAGTTATGATTTTTAGCGTTAATTTCCAAATTTTCAGGACAATATTCATATATTTGTACTTAAACTGACTTAGAATTATGATACTAATTTCCGATGATGATGTTGCAGTACGTTCGTCTCT
>JAIRZF010000301.1 GCA_031267385.1 Dysgonamonadaceae bacterium
GCCCAGGCTTTCGTAAAAGATTCTAAACTGACTATCGACCAGTACTTGAAACAACAAAACAAAGACCTGACGGTTAGCGACTTCAAACGCGTGACTTTGAACGTCGATTAATCCGAAAGATTTACCAGGATTGTAACGATAAGTTCTGAATAATAAACCGGGGAAAGTTTAATCACTTTTCCCGGTTGTTTTTAAAGGACAATACCACAAACTTTACTCCTCAATAATAATAAGGTGACAACATTTGGGCGCTTTCGGTATCGGTATATAGTATAGCATTTTCATGTCTGCGGAGACAGGTGGCCGGGATGGTTTCCGAAACAGGGTCATTGATGGTATGATACACCGCCCAGGTTTTTGTAGAGGCAGGAACCATACAAAATACGGATTTTCCTTTCATCAATACAGGTATCGTTAAAGTAAGAGCATGTGTCGGAACTTCATCGATTGAATTAAAACAGCCATCATTCACTTGTTGCATCCGGCAGGTTTCATCCAAATCAATGACTTTCACCCAATCCGGATCATCGAAACGAGCGACATGAGGATCATTAAAAGCAATATGACCATTTTCACCTACACCCATGCATACAATATCAGTAGGATACTGTTGCAATAATGCCGTATAACGTTCACATTCCCCTTTAGGATTCCGGTGGTTCCCATCCAAATAATTGACTGTTCGAAAAGGTAATTTATCAAAAATGCGCTCTTTCAGAAAGTTCCCGAATCTTTGCGACGCATAAACCGGCAGGCCGATGTATTCATCCATCTGAAAAGCATTGATTCGACGCCAATCAATACGGGTCTTTGCGGACAATGTTTCAAGAAATTCATTTTGTGAAGGAGCAGCTGCAAAAATCATATTCACTCCCGATTGGGAAGCCAGTAAAGCACGGATAGTTTCCGCTACGTTTTCAGCTGCATCCGCTCCCATTTCCAGGCGTGTTGGGTACACATGCACCCGAAGATTGTCTTTTTGAAAAGAAGATATCATTTTAAATCCAGATATTTTGAAACCGGTATGATTCATTAACACCCAAGCGCATAAACATGCACCGGTTCCATATGACCTTTAAAAACAAATTTATATACATAAGAAATAGCCTATAGAGTATCATAAACAATTTTGCCGTTAACCATCGTCATTTTGATGTTGATGTCCTCATCAAAAATAACCACATCAGCATCCTTTCCTTTTGTGAGGCTTCCTTTTGTCTTGTCTATACCCATTATACGAGCGGGTGTGATAGTGATCATTTGTATTGTTTCAGGTAATGCCGTCCCGGCAAGGCGGAGCATTGTCCTGACAAGGCGATCGGCAGTAGCTACACTCCCGGCAAAAGAAGTACGATCCGGCATCTTGGCGACTCCATCCTCCACAATGACTTCCTGTCCATTATTGAGACTCCCCAGGATACTTTTGCCTTCAGGCATACCGGCGGCACGCATCGAATCGGTAATCAGAGCTATTTTCCCAGGACCTTTGATTTTATAAATTAATTGAAGCAAACTCGCCGGAAGATGTATCCCATCGGCAATAATTTCCACTGTCATTCCATCCAGCAAATACGACGCCTCAATGATTCCGGCATAACGGAAACCATTACGGCGACATACTCCAGACATCCCTGAATATAAATGTGTTACATGTGTAAATCCCCAGTCAAATGCCGGAACCACATCCTCGTAAACGGCATCGGAATGGGCGATGGCAGGCAGAACACCCCGCGACACAAGCGTTTCTGCAAATTTTTTACTACCATCCAATTCCGGAGCGGAACTCCAACGTGCAATATCGTTCGAGGCATTGAGAATTTCAAGATAGTCGTCCATATACAAATTACGAATATACCTGGGATCTTGCGCCCCTCTTTGATTCATAGAGAAATACGGACCTTCAAGATGGAAACCCAAAAATGCGGCGCCTTTGGTATTCAGGGCTTTTGCCTGCCTGTATATTTCGAAAGATTTGAACAACTCTTCATTAGTCGAAGCCAGGGTAGTAGGATATAAACCTGTTACGCCATACTTAGCATGAGTTTCGACAATTTGCAGGAATGCCTCTACGGTTCCATCCATAAAGTCGCTTCCTCCCGCCCCATGCGTATGTAAATCAATAAAACCGGGTGAAATATAATTACCTTGGGCATCAATTATCTCTGCATCCGGAAAATCAATATCTTTTTCTCCTATTTCATATATTTTATCATTTTCAATACACACACATCCAGTCGGTATGACTCGATATGGCGTAATAATTTTTCCGTTGATAATTTTAAACAAGTTTTTTTTTGATATTGTCATAAATTGTCATTTTTATATTTTCATTACAATATTGAATAATGCACTATGTTTTAGAAGTGATTTGCACGTCTTTTATTTTCTTTGTCAAGAAATAAACGAGGTTTCCAGGATGTGATTTTATGTCCGTAAACCGCATAAAAAACCAAATATATAAAACAAGGCACCAATACCCAATATGCTTGCCGAGTTCCTATAAAATCAACGAAATGGCCATAAATCAAAGGAAGAATGGCATTCCCGGCCAATCCCATGACGAGAATCGATGATCCTACTTTGGTAAAACGGCCGAGGTTACGAATAGCCAAAGGCCATATTCCGGCATAAATCAAAGCATTGGGCAATCCGAGCAATACTACGAACCAAATGGAAACGGCAATTTCATGTCCTTTGAATATCATATGTCCGGGTACAAATAAAATACAAAAAGAAAGAAGAAGTCCGGTAACGGTACAAATCTTCAATAAATTGGTCTGACCGATAAACCGTGGCACACAAAATACTCCGATGATATAACCGACAATAGTAGCCGTCAATGTGAATGAAGGAAATATCTTGGCAGAAATCAAATCCATTCCCATCGAACCGGCATATCCAATAATAGTATCAATGGCGATCACCTGTGTACCTACATGCAAAAACAATGCTACAGCTCCCAGTATCAGGTATGGAAATTGGAATACGTTATTTTTCCCGGCACAAGCAGCAACCTGTTCTTCATTTTCCTCTTCCGTATTGATTTCCGGAAGCGCCGAATAACGGATAAACAAACCCACACCTATTAAGAGGACGCTCAAGCAAGTATAAGGTAATATCACACGATGAATCAATTCATCGAGCGCCAAATTACGGGTAGCTTCGGCCATGGTGGGTAAAGCGGCGAAGAGTTCCTTATCGGCGGCTTTGAGAGTGAATGCAGCAAAAACCAGCGGCGATACGATCCCTGCAAATTTATTACATATTCCCATAATACTCATCCGTTGTACAGCTTTATCAAGAGGGCCTATGATGGTTACATACGGATTAGCAGCCGTTTGCAGAATAGCGAGTCCTGTTCCCATAGTGAATAGTCCAACTAGAAAAATACCATAAATACGAGTCATCGCCGCCGGAACAAAAATCAGTGCACCTAACGCCAAAATAAAAAAACCGGATACAATTCCGTTCTTAAATCCGACTTTCTTCAATAAATAAGCTCCCGGCATCGACATCACAAGATATGCAATGTAGAAAGCAAAAGCGACTAAATAAGATTCAAAATTACTCAACTCGCAGGCAATCTTAAAATAAGGTATCAAAATCGCATTGATCCACGATACAAAACCAAAGATAAAATACATAAAGGCCAATATCGCGATAGATATAATAAAGCTACGCTGAGATATACCGTTTTGCGTCATTTTTGTTTTTATTTAGTTTTCACACACGGGGTTAATTTTTCTTTTTGATTTTTATGATATAATGTTACCACACTTTTTTTACTTGGTTAAGCGCTTTTTGACGTGTTTCAGCCATACTCACCGATGCTCCGCCACGACGTTTACTTTCATCGGCAGCTTCCATAAAAGTGAATATTTCCAACGTTTCCCCGGGAGTAACAGGAGAAATTTTTGTCTGGAAAAATTTAATAATTTCTTTCAACAAAGGATCATATCCATTGTAATCGCCTAAAGTTTTGATACCTTTGTCTCCGAAAGCATAACCTCCATAGCCTGTTTTACCGGCACGTAAACCTCTAAAAGCGCCTATACGATCATCTTTCCAAATACCTGTTACTACATCCGTATCAGGAGTATGTACCCGCGATACGGTTTGGCAACCCGTACCCATGACTGTAAACAAAGCCTCGATACCATGAATTCCATACCAGAAAAAATCGGGATGAGTAGCCTCCAAGGGACTCGGGCTGAATGATTCGGCGCCCAATATTTTTCCTATACTTTGGTTTTTGATAATGTCGTCCATATTAGACATGTAACGCAGTGATGATGCAGAAAACACCGGCGCCTTGTAATCTTTTGCCGCCTGGAAAATAGTATAAGCATCCGTCAATGTACCGGCAACCGGTTTATCAATAAATACAGGTTTCCCTGCTTTAAACACAGGTATAGCCTGTTCCGGATGCGGTCTCCCATCGTTGGTTTCCAATAACACCACATCCACCTTTTTTAACAGCTCAGAAATAGAATCAACAATTTCAACACCCAATTTACGCACTTCTTCGATATAACCGGGGACTCGTTTTATACTTGATTCGATGTCTTTACTTCCCTGAGGATAAGCGGCGACCACTTTATATCCTCCAAATTCAGGCGATGCATCCGAAGCATTGAGCGATTTGGTGAAAGCTACAGCATGAGAAGTATCCAGACCGATAATTCCTACACGAAGTCCTTTTCTCACCAATTCCTTATCCATTCCGAATGTCCAGCCGGAAGTCACCAATCCTACTCCGGCCAATGCAGTTGATTTTATAAATGTACGACGTTTCATACGATAATAATTTATTCGTTAGGTTCCCATCCGGGTTCATAATTCCGATTCCAATACTTTTGCGATTCATTATCATTTATGATATGACCATCGGCAGGATTAATATCAAGCGTTCGTCCCGTACGAAGGGAAATATTGGCTAACTGCATCAGCAAGGTGCATTGATGTCCGGATTCCACAGTCATGTTCAGCGGTGTACCTTTTTGGATACCATCAAAGAAATTGAGGATATGAATGGCATCCAGGTGTTGAGCAGGGCTTACGGTATTTTGTGCGTCAATTTTAACGTTGCTTTGTACGTCTTTAATTAATTTGCCTTTCTTGTCGAAAATTTTGTAATCGTTGCCTCCGGAAATAAATAAACTACCTCCATCTCCGTAAAAAATGACCCCTACGGAACTATCTTCAATCAATTTCCCATTACAACTCTGTCCTTCCCACAACAAGGTCGCATTGTTACCGAATTCCAGGGAGACGGTTTGCGTGTCGGGCGTTTCCCAATCGTCTTTGTAATAATACCGGCCTCCCATTGAACTGACTTTCGTCGGATATTTCAGATTCATTCCCCAAAGCAGCAAATCAATCATGTGTGTCCCATTGTTAAGCGATTCGGCTGTACCCCAACGCCAGAACCAATGCCAGTTATAGTGAACGATATTGTCTTTGTACGCCGTACGCGGAGCGGGACCCTGCCACAAATCCCAGTCCAGCCATTCGGGCGGAGTTACGATTTTTCCGATGCCGATACTTGCACGGTCATTGATGTACCAACCTTTACCGAAATGAATTTTTCCGATAACGCCGCTTTGTATTTGTTGTATGGCCTCGATGACTTTCGGCCATGAACGGCGTTGTGTTCCGATTTGTACTACTTTACCATACTTGGCTGCTGCTTTCACCAACATTTCACCTTCCTGGGGACAATAACTTACAGGTTTTTCGAGATATACATGTTTCCCAGCC
Source organism: Dysgonamonadaceae bacterium (assembly GCA_031267385.1). Taxonomy (GTDB): domain Bacteria; phylum Bacteroidota; class Bacteroidia; order Bacteroidales; family Azobacteroidaceae; genus BNXB01. Next base: position 5,761 of record JAIRZF010000301.1, read on the forward strand.
TGTAAAGCAAGTAAGGCGGCTGGAGTGTGCCAATGATCAGGAGTCGCAATTACAGCTGCATCCACTTGCTTATCTTCGAGCGCTTTACGAAAATCTCTCTCCCCTTTCGGAGTGCGCGTTTGTACGGTTTTTACGCTTGTAATACATTTTTCGATGGCACGTTTGTCCACATCGCAAATAGTAATCACTTCACACGCTTTTTGTCGTGCAAAATTGTTCGCCAAAGCATTACCACGACTGTTGACGCCGACCATCATCACATGAATACGATCGTTTGCGCCTATAATATGACTATAACTGGAAGCGCTGAATCCCGGAAGTACTCCTCCAATCGTCAACCCTATAGCGCCGGCGCCGGCTTTTTTGATAAAATTCCTTCTACCGTTCATAGACATTATCTTTAATTTTTTGTTATTTAACTCCACAAAGAAACCTATATTTTAACTTTTCAGAGTGGCTAATTTACGAAATATATTTCTCAAAAAACGTCAAATAGAAACAAATTTATTTATGAAAATGTCTATCTGTAAAATTCAGGAATTGTTCCCAATCAAAGGAGGTTATATCATGTCCTCCTGAACGTATATGAAAACCTATTGTCGCCCCAATCGAATGGTTGATTGCAGGCATTTTTACATCATAAATTCTATTTTTTTTCTCTTGCAGGATATATTTTCCGATGAAATTACCTATTCCGTCCGTTCCGAGCAGACGATATACCGGATCGGCATTAATCAGGGAAAGTAATTCGCCTTTCGGATCTGCGACTTTGTCTTCTACAGCAGTGGACAGATAGATGGGACGTGGAGCAATTAATGCGATCAATTCGTGTTGATCGAAAGCCAAATCCTTTTCGTTGCCGGCATAATATCTGAAATTACGGCAAAACCAATGTGGACGCACATAACAAAGAAGGTCAACCGTCTCACCGAACACTCGTTTCGATAACGCTCCTCCCCCGCAACCGGAGTTATTTGCAATGACAACAGCAAAACGTTGATCCTGTGCGCCTGCCCATAATGCCGCTTTTCCCAGTCTCGAATGGCCGGCAACAACGATCTGTCCGGGATGAACACGAGATTCCGATTCGAGATAATCCAATATCCGTGACAATCCCCACGCCCATGCGCCAATACTACCCCACTCGTTGTCAGCAGGTCTTTTTTGCTTTTTTTTATAAAAAAGAGGATGTATGCCATTTTGGAAGTCATCGTCATAATCCGGATCTATATCCTGGTAACAAGCCGTTGCCAAAGCATATCCTCTATCAATTATCATTTCTATGGGCCAACGCGATCCAGCCACTCCACGAGAGGATTCGACAGATCGAAAATACTCGACAGTTCCATCTTCGCGTGGAGTCATCCACGAAGTACAGATCCGGACATCCGGTTCATCGGTAACCGATTGGTTACCACGGAAATTAAGCATGACAAAAGTCGGGACAGGTATTTTTATTTTATTTGGGAAGTAAAGAAGTACATCCAGATATGGACTGTCGGTGTTTTTCGAAAAATACAACCTTACCTCCCGGCGCGTCGCTTTTCCATTTAGTGCATCATGTTTCTCATTTATAACTTCGACACGAAAAATTTGTTTTTCACAGGTATTGATGAAAACCGGGATTCTGCCATACATTTCGTTCTCGAATTGAGAAAGAATCTCCGAACGACGCTGTCGCCACCACATAGAGGTGCTGGTAACCTGTTTTCCGTTGTTTGTCGTCAAAGGGTCAGGTAATTCGTATTCAGGAATAGCCGCTTCGTTACATTTTAAAACAAACAACTTCTTCACATCCGGATTAGGGGCAAAATATTGCACCGTTGAATCCTGTGCATGTATTTGTGGAAAACAAAAAATCCATACAAACAAGATAGCAAGAATTTGTGATATTTTTGTCATCTCAGTTCTACCGTTTTTGATATTCCTCCAGGCAGACGAATTACAAACCTTTTTATTTCCGCGTCCAGGAACCAACCTGGAGGTAATGATTCCAATCCGTTCCCTTTCAGCTCCGGTAAGACTTCTCCATCGACATTTATATCGGTTATATCTCTACCATATACCATCAGGTAAAGTATTTCAGGATAATTGTTAAGCGATATACGAACAACATCATCCCGAGATTTTACCTTTACCATTGCCGTTGTGTTTTGTGAATTGATTATGCTGGTTTCTTTTTCTTCTGAGGATAAAGTAATGATAAGCGCGTCGACTTTATTGTTAGTCATGCTTTCGCCAAAACGAAGACGGCTGTTCAGTCGAACCGGTACAATAGCTCCTTCTTTCAGATATACCGGTATGGTATCCAGAGATGTAAACACCCGGATATTACAAGGCCCTGCGATAAGATTTCCGTTCCACAGGTTTGTCCATTTCCCATCAGGGAAAACGACCAGCCGCGAGACATCATCTGTAACTACCGGACACACCATCAGGTCGTTACCAAACATATACTGGTCGGTAATCCCTGCCAACGATTCCTGCCCGGGAAACGCAACCGCCATAGAACGTATTATAGGAATACCCGTACCGTGTGCGTGCACGGACGAATGATAAATGTATTCCAATAAGTTTTCACGTATCCAGGCATAACGTTTATAATTTGATACGGCTAACTCTCCATATTCCCAAGGCTCGCGGGGTGTACGGCCATGACAGCGCATCAGTGGACTAAAACAAGCAAATTGTGTCCACCGTATATATACTTCAGGTTCCGGCCAAGCCCTGAAACCGCCCAAATCGCTTCCCCATGTGGAGAATCCACCGGAGCACAAATTCAACATTCCGTTTAATCCCCCTTGTAATCCCCTGTAATTGGAACGGAGGTCGCCCGAAAATTGTGCTACCCATTTCTGTGTACCCGGCGCTGCCGGACGACCAAAGAGGATAAAATCATCACCTCTCCTACCCCAAAAAGTTTCAGCATAAGTGCGATGATAATCGTATGCATAAAAATTATGCATCTCATCGCCTTTTTTCCCATTATAAAAAATGACATCTTCCGGTACTCGGTCGCCAAAATCAACCATACTACCTGCAACACCCAAATCTAAACGGGATTTCCACCACCGTTTCGATAATTCTCCGGCATCAGGATGCGTAAAATCAATATAGTCAATGTCGCGCGAAACAAGTTTATCCGGATTGTCTATGCGTAAAACAGGAAGTCCGGCTACATTTGTTTCAGGCATCAGTTCTTGTTGTTTTTTTGAAGGAACAGCCGGATAAAACCACGAAAGTACCCGGATATTACGAGGAGTTGTGAAAGTATACAACTCCGGAGAGTCAGCCCCGACACCTTCGGCGTAAATAGCCGAATGTGGTATATCTAATTCTTCAAACCGGCGGATGACCCGTTTCTTTTCGTCGACAGGACTCAGCGAAGTAGCCCGCCACCCTCGTCCAGTTCGTCCCATCCAGGGCTCGAACGCCCATTTGGGAGGTAATACGGGTTTTCCCGTGAGGTCGGAATACGACCGCAAAGCGTCTTCCGGATTACACGTCCAAATATAGAAATCAAATACATCTCCATGTTGGCTCAAACGCAACCGTCCTGGAACGGATTTACCGATATCGGCACGCAGTCGAAATGTAGAATTGACAAAAATCATGTATCCTTTAGAACTGTGGTAAACAGGAATGGGTTTGTAACTTTGATTTTGCAATCCGGTAGTCAACCCCAGCCAATCGTCCATACCCCAAAGAGTCAATACATTCCCATTTTGGTCGAACTTATCAAATTTTTCTCCAAATCCAAAAATAATTTCGTTTTTTTCTACCGGATATTGAATGTCGACAGCCAAAACCTCTCCGTTCGCTGCAAACCGGAAAGCAATATTCCGCCCGTCAATTTTCAGTTTCAACCTTCCGGAAATATCAAAAAATAAAATTTCGAAAGGATTCTTGTTGATAGTCACCCGGCGCCCATTATCCAAAAAAGAATAGTTACCCGGACTTTTAGGCTTAACAGCATGTAAATTACGAAGATTACCGGTTTTGAAGAATCCCTGTTTATCCGAATACAATCGCACGCCATCCGATCCGGGCATAGAAAGATACAGATTAACAAACTGTTCACCGGCCCTGCATTGCATCAAAACTACAGTATCACTTGATTTTACATCAATTATTTCTTCCAATGGGGTCCATTCCTGCAAAAGAATATTTCCGGGAGAACCATCGGCAAACCATTTTCGGGATACCTTGTCAAGTTTTCTCAAATAACTATCTATCAATTTACAAGCATCATCAATGTCATTTTTTAATAATTTTTTGTTGACATCCGCCCTTACCTGAAACAGGTACATGTCCTCATCCGGAAGAGAACCCCGAGTACTCCCAAAGTTGAATCCTTCCAGTTCCATCAAGTTGACCCAATCCTGAATCAGAGCCAATCGTATTGATAAATTTTCAGACGTAGTCGGTTGATACAGAGACTCCTGTAATTTCCAAATTCCAGTTTTTATTTTCGCATCCGGATAGACGGATAAAGCCGGTCTTTGCCAACGTAATATACCCGACGGTAAGCGGCATAATATTTTATTCGCTATATTGATACCAGGTTTATTTCCAAAATGTGTTTCGATGAAAAGATCCGTTGCCACAGGACGGTCGGAAAAACTTAATGCCACAGGACTACTGACCTCAGAATTGCGCCAGCGGGTCCTTACCGGAGTCAACCCGAAATATGCAGGTTTTCCTCCTATTGTTTTCCATGGTATAGACACCAAAGCAATCCATTCTCCTTTTTCTCTCTTTTTGATGACAACAGTTCTAAAATCGGTTATTTTTTCGTTCCGCCGTTTAGGGATTGACCCGTCAGCATCCTGTAATTCCTGTCGTTCGTTGAATTTAGTCCCAAATCTCTGCCCATCAATAGTTGCAGAAAACTGATAATAAGATGATTTTGACATATCAGGAGATAAAAACAAATCGACTTTATCAGGAAAAGCAGCATCCTGTTCAACGGGAGAACCTAACAATGAAAACCAATCTTCGTTATGACAGATAGTAAGGAAATCCATATTATTTTCCTTGCAACAGAACATCACATAAAGAGTATCGGCTGTATAAGTAATTTTGCACTCTGTGGGCGTAGCTGGAATATTTTCACCCCCTATCCTGTAAAATTGTTTTAATAACAGAATATTTTTGTCATTTAACATTTCATCCATAGAAATCGAATGTTTACCGGCAACGCCTAAATGCATAGATCCGACTCCCCACACTTGTTTATTTTCGCCGGTACCGGCAAAAACAGAAAACACCGGCAAAAATGTAATGAACAATACCTTTAAAAATTCGATCTGTTTTTTTATCATTTTCACATTTAGTTTTTAAATATTCCGATTAAAATTCCGCCACTAAATATCCGCCCGGTCGAATCACCTGTACTATCGGTCTTTCTTTCGGATCGAAACCGGTAATGACGGCTTGATACTTATCACCCGGTTTCAATTCCGGTAGCGCTAATTCTTTCATTTTTCCGGATGTGATTTTCCACACTAATTTATAATTTCTCAGTATATAACTCGGAAGACTGGATTTCACCGCAACAACGACATTAGCTTCCGTTCCTTCGGCCGATAATTCCATTCGTTCGAAATAAACAGGAGCAGCTAATCCCTTGTAAACCGCATAAGAAGTTTTTTTGTTGAACCGTTGATCCGTCAATCCGTGTATTCGTTGCTGATAACGCCCTTTCCCCGATTCCCCGTAATGTGTTCGATAATCATTGAGACAGAAATAAATACATCCGAAAATGAAATCATTTTTTGCCCATTGATTGTAATGATAAGCCATATCGGTGATTCTTCGGGCATCGCCGCCTACATGCCTCGGTTCGCAAAGTCCATGTTCCGTAATCAACAATGGACGACCGCCAAGCGCCTTTTCACGGATGTTCTGCAATAAACCCGGAAGTTCCTCATTGAACTTACTGTGCCAACTTCCGATGTAATCGTTCCACGTAGGAATGTCGGCTAAAAGCGCCACATCATCGGCCAATGCTTGGGTCAATCTCACGGAAACGACTGATACAAACGCGTTACTGTCCCATGCTTTTGCATGTCTGATCAGTTGAACGTAATTATCTCTTTCCGTATTTTCAATTACCTCATTGCTCACTCCCCATGAAAAAATGCATGGATGGTTGAAATCACGTTCGATCATTAGGTCGATCTGTTTTTTTGCCAACGCTTCCATTTCGGGGGTCAGATTGTCCGGTCGTTGCCACCACGGCATCTCTTCCTGCACCAAGATACCTCGTTCGTCGAGCATATTGAGGATACGTTCATCTTGTTGCCAATGGAACCTGGTAATGGTGCAATTAATCTCTTTCATCAGATCAACGGCCTCAGACATAATTTTCGGAGGTTCCGCCATACCATATTCGGGATAACTACCGGCTGTATACTCGATACCCGGCAGACGCACGGGTTCTTCATTCAGATAAAAACGATCGCCCTTGATTTCTACCTTACGAAATCCGAAACGGGTATGATATGTATCTGTAAGTTTCCCTTTTTCAGTCACATCTATCTGCAATGTATACAGGTTCGGAGAATCGAAATGCCATAGTTTGATGTCTTTAAAATCGGCTTCAGTAGTAAAAATACCATTTTCGGATGTTAATGTTATCGTTTTAGAGAAAATCACTTTTTTAGATGCATATTCGGCAAACGTGAGCGTGAAATCAGCTTTTTTCACTTGTTCCTCCCAAGTCTTAATCCTGACAACTGCTACCGCTGAATGATCGGCAAAGTTGATTTTTGATTTTATATGAGCATATCGTATGGAGGGCTTACCGGTGACAATCAAGCTCACCGGACGGATGATGCCGCCGTCGGCATTCCAATCGAATTTGGTTATATAAGGAAATGCATTATAGCTGAATGAATTGGAAACGCAGACAACGATCCGGTTACTAGCTCCGTATTTCACCAAACCGGCAACATCAAAAGAAAAGGGAGTATAACCTGATCCCCTGTTTTCTCCTATTTTTCGTCCGTTGATATAAACGATCACATCGCGATAAACAGCATCGAAACGTAAACGTATTTGATGGTCTTTCCAATCGGATGGGATCAATACATCCTTTTGGTACCAGGCAGTTCCGAAATACCGTTCGTTCCCATCTTCGATGTTCCAGGTATGGGGAACGGAGACTGTTCCGGCATCGGGCAATCCGTTATACCACGATTGCAAACCTACACTGTCGCAGTCTAACTGAAATTTCCACTCGCCGTCTAACGATTGAATGATACGTTGACCATACATCGGATACGCAAAGAGAATCAATAAAAAGCACAATTTAACAAATTTCATCTGCTCCTACAGTTTATATTTATTCCGCCGATTCGGGGCTGTAGTTCCATCCCGGATTTTGCGCCAGATTAGGATTGGTATATATTTGTTGTTCCGGTATCGGCATGCGGTACATTTTCGTTTCAAACACACGCGTTTGAATAGTTCGAACTTCGTATTTAACCGTACCATCCAATTGCCAGACAGGTATTTGAGCCTGAATATTAACCATGGTAGCCGGATCAATCATCCAACGGCGTACATCCCAAAAACGATGTTCTTCAAAAGCGAGTTCGATCCTCCGTTCGTGACGGATTTTTTCACGCATTTCATCTTTAGACAGACCGGAAGCAATCGGCGGCATTCCTCCTGTTTGTCCCAGGTATTCTGCTTTTGCAGGATACTGCGCCCGGGTACGTACCTCATTGACCGCCCACAAAGCTGTTTTTCCGTTACCAAGTCCGTCCGCCTCAGGCCCGAAAGCTTCATTCATAGCCTCGGCATAGTTGAGCAATACTTCGGCATACCG
>JAIRZF010000029.1 GCA_031267385.1 Dysgonamonadaceae bacterium
TGCAAAATGGGCATGGGCGGCATCCGCAAACTGCTGTATCTGTGTGCTCTGTCGGCCAAACGGTGTAACAGCGCCTGCCGGGAGTTGTATGAGCGTCTGTTAAAACAGGGCAAAAAGAAAAAGCTTGCACTCATTGCGGTTGCCAACAAACTCATTAAACAGGCGTTCAGCATGATTACAAACAACTGTGATTATATGGATGATTATTGCGTTAAAAAATATACTTCCATTTAATGTTTTTTATGAATATTTATTTGGACAAGTACACAGTTCTTTGTAAGGAGGAACGACGAATCAATCCAGTTATTATCGGGTATTTCCGGATTGCTTCACTTCGTTCGCAATGACGGAATAGGGCTTTTGAGACAGGGCGAAGGGCACACACAAAAAGGCGAAGGGCGCACACAGAGGTGCGCCCCGACTTGACGTCGTCTCGGGTACCTGGCGTTTTGACGCACAGTACGGCAAATAATCCCAAAATGTCCATTGGTTCTCAATGGCCTGCAAATACCGGATTCCGGCAACCTGTGAAAAATCATATGGTTAATGGATATTTTGGGATAATACGGGCGATACATCAATCTTTTACCGGAAAAATGCGGATATTATATCTTTTCCGATTGTGACCGGAGATGTTATAAGCTCGGGCAGGTTGTAGGTTTTAGTAAACGTGTCGTAAAACAAAGGGTCTTTCTGCGGCAATAAGAAAGGTTTACCTGCTTTTCCGGTTTCGGAATCAAAACAGGCGAAATAGGGACGCGCCCAAAGTCCGTCCAGCCGTTTACTGCTGAACACAAACCATTTCCCGTCAGACGACCATGTATGGAAACTTTCCGTCTCATTGCTGTTCACTTCATCCATCAGACGCATTTCTTTCGACGATAAATTCAGGAGACACAAATCGCTTTCCGGATGCCATACCGAAAAATTACCGTAGTCGCTTACCGTAAACATCAAATAATGTCCGTCGGGAGATATGCGAGGAAAAGATACGCTTTTGTTTTGCCGGGACGCCGGATATATACAAACCGGCGAACCGAATGTCAGGGAATCGGGATTAAATGAGATTTTATACAGGTCATAACGGATACTGTCCAGCGGTTCGCCGGCCACGTATTCATTCGCACGGCAATAATACAGCGTTTTACCGTCAGGCGACCAGTTCGGGAAAGTTTCAAGATATTGATTGCCGGACAGTGAACGGTCTGTGATCATCGTATTGTTTTCCACATCATACACGGCCAAATCGGACGCAAGATCAAATACTTCTATGTTTTTTTTGCCTTCAATATGAAAAAGCTGTTTTACATCATTCAAAGAAAAGGCGATATAACGCCCGGAAGGATGCCAGGAAGCATAAGCGCCCGCATTCTTAAATTCCGGCCGTTTCGTATCCGTTTTTTTTAAATTTTTGTCGCGGTAGATAATTGTTCCGCCGGATTTCCCACGGATATGCAGCATCATTGTTTCGGGTGAATTCTTAGAAAACGTATGGCAGTTCAGGCATTGTTTATCCCCTAAAGATTTATTTTCCACGATAGCCGTTTCTTTATAACTGCTGAGTTGCCGCTGATAAATTCCCATCCCGTTCCACAACTCATATCCCGGATAAATAAGCCTGTAAGCCAGGTATTCGTCAATAGAGGAATCCGCCACCCGATTTTCGATGTCGGCATATCGAGTCCATTTACCGTTCTTTAGTATGGTTATACGAAAAAATATTGTTTTCCCCCGTGCATTTGATAACAGACCATCCCAGTCCTTAAGGGGAATTTGTACCTGAGGACTGTTTTTTACCAATCTGATTTTTATGTGATTGTCATATCCTATCTCCGTTTGGAAACGTTCTCCATCCTCCTGTATAATAAAATTGGGAGCCGATATGTTCGCCGGAAAAACCGTTCCGGTATAGTCCGGATAAATGGCAGGAACGGTTAATTTTTGTCCGTCGGGATTTTTACATTCGGCCAGACAACTCTGCAGATATGCCGAACCGGCAATTAATAGAAAAAAATAAGCGTATTTCATGTCGATAACTGTTAATGTTCCAGCCCTCCCAGTGGCATCTGCGATTCTTTCGTATTTTTCCACATGAGGATTTTGTCTCCATAAGGGCTGACGAAATGGATGTAATACCAATAGCTGTTTTTAAACTCGCGATCCAGGCCTTTTCTATTACCCTGTTTATATAATTCGTAATAACGTTTAAACCGATCTTCGGTTTTCGGATTGACGTCTATTCCCAGTTTGTCAAATTCTTCCTTTTCCATTATCTTACACATAAACAGAGCCTCATCGTAAACTTTCGGCATTTTCCGATAATCGAAAGCTTTCATTCTATACAAATTTTGCGCAAAATTCAGAACCTGATTACTCAATAACAATGAAACCATATAGTATTCAAATGCCATCCTGTTTTCCGGATGATGTTCGCATAAGTATTCCAGCTCGTGCAGAATATCCATTCCATTCGTAAAATGCGCTATTTGCACATTATCGGCGACCGGTTCATCGCGAATTGAAGCAAGTTCTTTTTCAAAATATTCCGCTGTTTTGCGGTAAAACAACGATTGTTTCAGAACATTTACATATCGCCGGGCAACAGCTTCTCTTTTTATCTCCATATTACATTTAATAAGATTAATGAGGCATGGCGCCGTCTCTCCCCATATCGCCAGCGCCTCGGACGCCCATCGTACGGCAGCATTCCAATGTCCCAATTCATAATAAACATCCTGTCCAAATTCCGTATCGCGACTGTTGCTCCGCCAGGGGAAACACAATGCCGGAACGCCAAACGTCTGAGGGATATCCAGCAGATTGTCCCCAAGTCGTCCGGTATGAAAAAGCGCTATGTTATGATAATATAACATAACGATATTCTTATGCCCCGACGACAAATAGTGTTCCGTCATTTCGGCTGTCTTATTCCAATTCCTTTCATACGCACTCTTCCTGGCGAGTACCATATACCTTTCGCCGACCCTGTACGACCCGGAAAAACAGTAAATTCCCGCACATACATATACGGACATTGCCGAAAAACCAACAGTCAGAACCCGTTTCTTTTTCAGACTGCGGAAGTAATATGCTGACAGGGAGGACAGTGAAATGGATGCTGCCGCCAGGACGACGGTTTCCCATGATATAAAAGTCAAAAGGAGCAGGCACCCTGAAACCGCCGCCACATATTTCCAGCGACCGGCCGACAGGCCGACGGCCATTGATATGATTGACAGGGAAAATATCCATGCCACAATTGAAGATATCTTATAATCAACCGATAAAGTCTGCAAAAACAGATAAATTACAGGGAGCAACCCGAAATGTAAAAAATCCGTTTTCCCGGTTATCCGGAACGTTGAATAAGCGATCATACCATAAACGGAAGCTAACAGCAAGGACAGCAATAGACTGCCCAGCCATGGAAAATAAAAGAACTGAATCATGAAATCGGTAAAGTATTCCAATAGACCTCTGGAGTTGACCGTATTTATCAGATATGCTTCCGAAAACAGAAACAAACGGTGCTGTTCATGATAATAGAGTATATGAGATAAAATGCTCATATAAAGGATAAAAAATAAAATAGCCAGCCCTGAACTGGTAAGGAAAACGATGCGTTTCATTTTTCCTGTTTTTTTACTGCAACAGGGGTATTCCGTCCCCGTTTGCCGGGTCAGCCGGATCGTAAATGGCCACGCCTACTTTCGAATCGGCGCATCCGTAATATAAATACCACTTATTGTCAAGATATGCCAGTCCTTCGATAAATACTGTTCCGTCCACATATTGACCGCTTTTTTCAAATGCTTCCACGGGACGGAAGAATGGTATGTCCAAACGTTCAACTGCCTGATAGGGGTCTTTCAAGTCAAAAAGGACTTGTCCCGCACAGTATGCCCCGGCATTGAAACGCTTATCGCGCCCCTCGTCGTCATTCCGGTTCTTTCCGTTATAAAACAACAGTATACCATCGTTTTTCATGATTGCGGGCGGCCCACATTCGGTCAAAGCGCTGTCGAAATAGCCTTTACGGGGTTTAATCAAAACTTTCAGTTCGTTATTTTCGTCCAGAACCGGCTTCCAGTTAATCAAATCGTCGGATATGGCTGCACATACGGCCTTTTCACCCCAGTACATCAGATATTTGCCGTTGACTTTGGCTATTACCTGCCTGTCTCCATTCAATGCGGTGACAATCGATCCGGATTTGCATGCCATGTCCCTGAACCGTCCGTCGTACGCATGGGCAAATGCCGGTCCATGTTTTTCCCATGTTATCAGATCCACGGAGGTTGCAATGGCCAAACGCGGGACTTTCCGGTTCCATGCGGTATATGCCATGACATACGTACCGTCTTCGGTCACGGCAACGCGCGGATCTTCACATCCTCCCTCCCATTCATATTCTCTGGCATTATCCTCGTCGGGATACATCACCGGTACCGGATAGCGCTTCATCGTTATACCATCGATGCTTTCCGCTATACCGATTCGCGAGGTACGTTTGCCGATACCGGTAGCCGAATTGTCTTCAGCGCGGTACAAGACGTAAATTTTACCGTCTTTCACTATGGCGGCCGGATTAAAAGTATCACTTTCTTCCCATCCGACGGTTTTTTTACGCATCGGACAATCAAATACAGACATTGTATCCGGACAAATAACGGGATTTGCGCCCTCCGGACGAACAAATCCTCCGAATGCCCATGAGGGCAACCCGTTATAAGTCATCCCTGTTTCGCCCGGATTACTTTGATTACTTTTATTCTTATTTCCACAAGCAATTATTGCAAGTGATAAGACAAAAAACGAGACTGTCGTAAATTGTTTCATAATATATACTGTTTAATTAAGATTAGCCAAATGCAAAAATACGGTTATTTATTCAATCTGAAAATTTGCGAATCAACATTCCAGCCTTTTACCGCCAATTTATATCCTTCGCCGGTTATTTTACTTTTGGCCGTTTCTATTGTGATCCGTTTACTTTCCTTTGGCAGCAGGGAATAGAAATTGTCGGAATAAAAGGAGGGGCGAACCGGTTTTCCGTTATTATCAAGAAATTGCAACCGAGTGAAAAACGCGATCATTCCTGATGTGTTTTCCAGTTCAACGTCAATAATAAAGTGATCCTGATCCTCTCTCAGCCTGTATTTTGTTTTCAGTTTTGCCGGTTTCATATCATTCAGCGTTTCAAATCCGGAAGAGGTCGGGCCTGTCAGTGTTTCTTTCCCTCCGTACTCATCCGAAGAACGCCAGTAAAACGTTTGTGCAACTTCTTCTCCCTTCGGATTCTTAATTCTCAACTTGATGAAGTGAACCGGTGTTATGCCGGCAGGAAAGTCTATTTCCAAAATATCATTGATAACCGCATCGTCTGCAATCGTAAATTTTTTAATCCCGGAAAAAACATTTTTACTGTTCATGTCATAGACATCCGCCGTCACGGTGTAATCTGCAAACGGCCGGTAATATTCATTGTATACGGAGACTGTATTTTTCAGATAATCGAACTGGGCGTGCAGCGGTTCCAACGCATTTTGCGTGTGATATAATGATGCCGTCGGCTCTAATGACCAGTCCCACATCCTGGCGCAAACCTGACGGACCGGACAGTTATGATACCAAAACAGCAAACCGGAGCAATACCGGTCGCCATAATCCAGTTTATTATAATTCCAGGATTCCCAGATCGATTTTGAATTTATGGCTCCCACCAGCTGGCCTCTTTCAACAAAATCTTCGATATTGGAAGACTGGCCGTAATGGTCTGTCAAATCCTTATACATGGTTGACATCAGGTGAAAACCTCCGCCGTCCAAATAATCCCAGACCTCTTTATTTACAGGCCATAAATCTTTTTCATCCATCATCTCGCGCAATGTTTCTACTGTTGGAATTGTCGGTGCGCCATATTCCGGGTTGAACCCGTCAATACGGCTGCCGCGCGAAGAGGCTGTGTTTTCATAATGTTGCATCGGATTGACCTGCTTATAGGGGCTGCCGTCATGTACTCCGCAGCATTCCGACTGCATTTGATATCCGCGTGTCCCGTCCAATCCGCTTAATAAATCTTCCGTACCGGGCATTTCCGTACTTTCGTTGGATGACACGTAATAGGCCAGAGACGGATGGTTACGGATGCGTTTAACGGTTGATGCCACATTGCTCAGATAGAGGTCTTTATCATGAGGATGTTTGGTATCGCCGGTCATCCAAAATTCCTGCCACACCAACAGTCCCATTTCATCGCAAAGCTGATAGAAATAATCGGATTCGGCAATACCTCCGCCCCAAAATCGCAACATATTGATTCCGGCCTGTTTTGTGTACCGGAGTTCTGCATAAGTCCGCTCATCGGAGGTACGGAGCATCCCTTCCGGAATCCAGTTGGTTCCTCTTATAAATATTTTGCGCCCGTTCACATAAAAAGTTCTTGATCCATCCGGGGTATCTGTGGTTGATGTGATTTCCCGTATGCCAAACCTTGTTTTAACGGAGTCGGACAATATCCCATTTACCGATACATTTAATTTCACTTCGTAAAGTTCCGGCTTCCCCTTGAACACGGGCCACCATAAACGCGGTTTGTCTATGACGAGCTGAGGAAACTCTTCGGGTGTAAATACGACCTCCCTCGTTTCATCACGGAACAATTTGATCTCTTTGCGGAAAGTAATATTTTCACCGATAATCTCTCCGGTTACAACACATTCAATCGGACGTGTCGCGGTATTGGTAATTTCCACGCCGACGGTTTCTTTAGCCTGGCTGTAATCCGGTTTGGAAAGATCGGATTTTACAAATGGGTGACGTATGGCCGCTTTTCCCGTAGCATATAAAGAAATATTCCTCCATATACCCGTATTGCGGTCGCGTATGCCATCCAAAAAAGTAAAATCCCACCCCACACTCATAAGCATGGTCGTATTCAGTCCGATATTCCCGTCGCCACCATTATGAAATTCACCCGGCGCTCCCCATTGTTTTTGTTTTGCCGTACCGGGCATGTCTACAGGAAACACTTTAACGGCCAGCGCATTGCTTTCCTCCGTTTTGACAAACTCCGTAATATCGACAAAGTCCTGCCTAAACATTCCGGTTATGGTAGAAACCAGGTTTCCGTTCAGCCATACTTCCGCCCGATAATTGATACCGTCAACCTGTAGCCAGATATTTTTATTCTTATAATCTGCCGGAACCATAAATTCCGTACGAAACCAGTAAGTATAAAAATCGCGCCCTACTTCCGAGATGTCCGGGATAAGTTTGCCTGTAAGTTTATTGTTCAGACCATAATAAGGTTCCGGATAGACTTTATTGTAAACAAGGGAATTTAATACGGTACCGGGAATAATCGCCGGCATCCAGTCTTCCGGTTTGTAATCCGTTATGGACAAGGCTTCCGGCGAGTCTTTTATATCTCCCGCTTTTTTCATCCGCCAGGACGATGTTCCCTGGTGGATCTCTCTGGATTCCAAATAAATTCTATCCGGATTTTTATAATAGTTTTTTGTCTGGCCCAAAGCGGCAAATCCGAATAACCACAAAAAACATGCAAAATAAATTTTCTCCATTAAATATTGCTTTAAATGAATTTAATCAAAAACTCACCTCTTCGGGTATTAATAGCGAAGAGGTGAATTGTGATGATAAACAAATTTTTATCAGGATACAGATTATAATGTAACCGTTAAAATCGTACTGTAATTTATCGAATTTTCCGTTAATGCACCGATGCGTACATAGATTTTATTACCGTTTGACTGTATTTTATGCAGATTATCCTTATAGTTGCCATCGTTGCCCAAATCGAATGTGACTGTTCCGGAGGTTTCGCGAACCGTCACTTTCCCTGCATAGTTGGCGCTGCCGTTATCTACTCCGGGCGCAAAATTCCAGTATCCGTAGACCTCCGACACCTGAAAGGATTCATTCGTTTTTACGACATTATACCGAATACTGATACCTGTTCCCGATACGGAGGCGGAAGCGTCAATACGCGCATAAGGCGTCGCCTTTAAATCGAACGTTGTCTGGCCTTTCACCGTCACCTTTCCTTCGCATGGATTTACGAAAGGTCCGTTTACAACCACGCTGTAGTCTCCATTAAACACTTTTGCATGTTCATACGTGCCGTCATATTTCGCATAAAAATCAACCGACATTGTCGCATCAGTATTCAGTTCGAACAGATTTATTATTGTGCCGGTAGATCCCTGTACCGGCAACGGGACAGGCTCATTTGTTTCCGCATCCAGAATTTTACCCTTAATGCCTCCATTGGGCGGATTGTAATTATCCAGTTCATTTACGCAACTTACCATGCACAAAAAAGTACAGATTGCCGCTCCGAATATCTTCATATTTTTCATATCACTATCATTATTAAGTTATTAATTTGTGTAGCCCGGATTTTGTACCAGTTTGGGATTTGATTTCATGTCGTCGTCCTCTATTCTTATATAGTAATTTCTTTCCAGGAATATACGGAGCTGTTTCGGCGTACGATTACTGATTTCAAATGTATATTTGCCGTCTTCCAGATTAAACCACGGATAGAGAGCCGAACCCCTGAAATTATTAAGGCCTCCGGCCGATACCTCCAGATGAGCAATACGCCACCGTTTCATATCCCAGAACCGATGCCCCTCGAAAGCCAGTTCAATTTTCCGTTCATGGCGAACTTTGGCCATATCGACCGATTCCAATAATTTAATGCCTGCTCTTTCGCGTATTTTATTTACGGCATCT
This sequence comes from Dysgonamonadaceae bacterium, assembly GCA_031267385.1. Taxonomy (GTDB): domain Bacteria; phylum Bacteroidota; class Bacteroidia; order Bacteroidales; family Azobacteroidaceae; genus BNXB01. Next base: position 8,761 of record JAIRZF010000029.1, read on the forward strand.
GTCGCTTCACCGTCTTTTCCTCCCAGTTCAACAGCCGCTTCCGCAAGATTCAGGTACATTTCGGCTAAACGGAAGACGACCCAGGGCGTTTCCGATTTACCCATATTCACATCCTGAAGCGTTTCATCCCAGAATTTCTTTTGATGGAATCCGGTTTTCGACTGGTCGCCCGTATCGGAACCGGCGTCTTTCCCGGAAACATTATACGTGACGCCGTTATAAACATACGTTTCTCCGGCATCAGGCTGTTTGGTGGATTCAATTATTTCTCCCGACGGCGTGACAAGACCTCTTCTTACTTCAATGAATGATCCTTTGCACGGCGACCCGGGCAAATAGACTGAACCGAACAGACGGGGGTCTTTTCCTTCAAACAGATCCAGCGGGTTTTCAAAACGTTTCAAGGAACCGTCAGGGTTTGAAATCACTAACTCTCCCGACCTTCCGTCCGCGTACTCATATTCTTCCACCATTTCCAGCGTGGGCGCAACTCCGCAGCCCCATCCTCCTGCACGGAATGAGAAAGGCGCATTGCGTTTGTCCCAATCATGGGCGATACCTCCGGACAAATCATATTGTTTCTGGAAGATATATTCGCCATTATCGCCGTTGGTAGTCTTCGTGAAAATGTCGCAATAATTCTGGCTTTTGTCGTCAGGTTTTTTATTATATAAAGAATATTTACCCGAATTGACGACTTCTTTTGAGGCATCATAAGCTTTTTGAAAAAAGCGCTGTGCTTCGGACGATGGAATCCCGACGACGCCGTCCAGTTGTACCGTACCGTATCTTGCGATAGAACCCGCATATAATGCGGCACGGGAACATAGCGCTAAAACGGAGCTTTTGTCTACTCTGTATTTTTCGGCCGTCCCTCTGTTTAACGGTAAGGAATTTGCAATTTCCATACATTCGTTTACTATAAAATCATAAACTTCCACTTCCTTACTGCGCGGAATCTGCAAATTTTCCAGGCTGCCTGACTCGTATACCTGCGATTCAATAATGAGCGGCACTCCTCCATAGCGTTTTGCCAGTGAGAAATAATGCCAGGCGCGAATGAAGCGGACTTCCGCATCCAGCGCCTTTTTCTCCGCATCTTCCAGTGCAGCGTCTTTTAGCTGAGCCAGGAAATCATTGCAATTTCTTATCCCCGGATACCATCGTTCCGAGAATTTTGCGCCAAACAACCCGCTTTCGTACGTATACGTTGCATTGGGATTATCAAATAGCGGATCTTTTTGAAAAGCGCCTTGCGCTTCATCGGACATCGTTGAAGGATTCTGTAATCTCCATGCATCCCTATACCAATCGTTGAACTGCTCCAGATACATTTTATCGTATAAATTGACCAGTACGGCATTTATCACTTTGGGATCCTGCCACACTTTTTCGGGTGTTATTACGTCAAAAGGTTCCTTATCCAAATAGTCCGCGCAATTTGTAAAGATTAACAAAAGCGCCCCAAAAACAAATTTATTAATATATGTATTCATAGGTATTTTGTTTTAAAATGAAAGATTTATACCAAAATTAAACGTTTTCATCTGAGGATAATAGCGGAACATCCCCTCACTATTCTCAGGATCCATAAACTTCATCAGTCTGGTTCTGCTCGTTATCGTCACCGGATTAAATGCATTCGCATATATACGGATATTCTCCACCCCGGCTTTTTTCAGGATGTGCAGCGGTAACGTATAGCCCAGTTCAATCGTTTTCAGGCGAATATATCCCGCTTTATTCATAGTCCAGGTGCTGGTTGTATTATTCCCGGAAAATCCCGTAGGACGCAATGCCGGCATCTCGCCCGGGATCCATTTGCTGCCGGGATCTGCCGGATCTTCCCTGTGCCAGCGATCTAAAAATATATCGATACCATTTCCCAAACCCTGTTGTATAAATGGAGACATCAGATCTCCGCCAAGGAAAACTTCATGTCCTGCCGCACCCTGAAAGAATACGGTTAAATCGATACCTTTCCATTCCGCATACAGATTCAGGCCATAATACATACTTGGCGTATCGCTGTGTCCGATCGGCTGGTCGTCCTTGCCGTCGATAATTCCGTCATTATTCCAGTCCTGATATTTAATATCGCCGGGCATTAGCGATTTATTGCCATTACCATCCTGTACGGGAGCATTCAATATCTCCTCATACGATTGAAACTGACCGGTCGCCTTTTTGCCCCAGGCTATGCTTTTGTACCTGTCATTGGAATTATTTCTCCAATTATCATACATATTGGTAGGATCCGCCCTTTCCACATAACGATTAAGTGTGCGGGCAGTCGTAAAGTTTGCTTTCACATCATACGTTACGTCGCCTATCCGGTTACGATGTCCCAATACGATTTCAAATCCCCGGGTTCTATCCGAGTTCAGGTTTTCCTGGGGAAGTTTCTGTCCGAAAGATGTCGGTAATGTTAGCAGTCGATTGGCCAGCAAACCGTCCCTCCTTCTCTCAAAATAGTCAAATTCCGCACTGAAAAGGCCCCGCAACATACTCAGTTCAAATCCTATATTTGCCGTTGTCGATTCATACCATGTCAAATTCAGGTTGGGCATCCCTTTATCCGAAGCGCCGTTTGAAACGCCTCCCGATCCCAATACATACTTACCGTCCGGATAGATGTATCCGCTCAGATACTGAAATGCGGCAAAATCGCCTTCGTCGCCTATTTTACCATAAGAACCTCTTATCTTCAGGTTTTCAATAAAACCGGCATTATCCTTGAAGAAACTTTCTTCCGATACTCTCCAGCCTAAAGACAGGGCGGGAAAGAAGCCCCACCGTCTGTCGGTGGCAAATTTATAGGAGCCGTCATAACGGAAACTGAATTCGGCCAGATAGCGGCTGTTATAAGTATAGTTAAGACGTCCGACCAGCCCTTCGTGTGCAGATTCTTCCGCTTTTCCGGCATTATTCTTATTCACGTTGTCTCCCGCATCAATTTCGTCAATAGCTCCGATATAATACTGGCGAAAAGCTTCCGTCCAGTCTTTGCGATAGTTGCGCATTTCCCACAATAGCAACCCGCTCACATCATGTTTCCCGAAAGTATTTGCATAATTAACGGAATATTGCTGAGTAGGCGTATATGACATTTCCGCTCTTGAGGTCAGTTCGGAAACGGCATGCCGCGTCAATTGGTTATAAGCGTTTTGAGCAGGATTATAGCTATAATCGTAATATTCCTTATACCATTTTTTTGAATACAGGTTACCATAATCATAAGATAATAACGCTTTTGCCGAAAGACCTTTTACCCAGGGTATCTGCCAGTTGAAAATGATTGCGCCTTCAAAATCCCACCGGTTGCGTCTATCATATCCGATCTCGTCCGCCCGCGATGTCTGAATGGGGTTGGCCTTATCGCCCACATTTTGCCAGTATGGCGCCATATTGCCGGCATATACGGGCAGGATGGGCGCTGCCATCTGGGCATTACGGGTTATCGGTTCCGGCTCGTTTACCTTGTTACGCGTATTGAACCGTCCGCTTAACTGTAAATCAACTGTAAATCCCTTTGCAATCTCCGTACTGATATTCGACCTGACATTATATTTCTGATAGGAGAAGTCGCCCGATTTATAAATGCCTTCCTGATCGGTATAACCTAATGAGTAAAAATATTTCATTTTTTCCGCGCCTCCCGAAACGCTTATGTTATGATACATTTGCGGTACGGCGCTTCTCGTGATTTCTTCCCACCAGTCCGTATTGGGATATGCGGGATCGTTACCCGACCGGTACTTTTCGATTTCTTCCTGCGAATAAGGCGCGTTTACCCCTACGTTCAATTGAGCTTCGTTATACAGCATGGCATATTCGTAGGCATCGTAGTAATCGGGATATCGCGTTATGTTCTGAAAACCGTAATAGCCCGTATAGTTTATTTTCGGCTTGCTTGTCTGCCCTTTTTTTGTCGTGACCAGAATCACTCCGTTTGCGCCCTTAAACCCGTATACGGCGGCGGATGCGTCTTTGAGAATACTGATTGACTCGATATCATTTGCGTCAATTTGCGTGAAATCGCGCTGAATCCCGTCTACAATAACCAAAGCGCTACCAAAACCGCGAATATCGATGGACGGGTTGTCATCGCCCGGAGCGCCGCTACGCTGAACGGCTCTCAATCCCGGAAGTTTACCGGCCAAAGCATTACTGACATTCGGCGTTTTGACCGTTGTAAGATCTTTAGACTGGATAGACGCTACGGAACCGGTAACCGAGGCTCTTTTCTGTATACCGTAACCCACGACGACAACTTCGTCCAACATTTGAGTATCTTCTTTCAGGAATATATTAAAAGACGTCCTGTTCCCCACCGGTATTTCCTGGGGCGCGTAACCGATGTAGGTGATTTGTATAACCGCATCGGAACTGACCTGTAACGTAAAGTTCCCGTCCATATCGGTTATGTATCCGTTGCTCGTTCCTTTCTCGACGATATTCGCGCCGATGACCGGCTCGCCGAATTCATCGGTTACGATACCGGTAACCGTCTTTTTCTGCTGTTGCAAAACAGGGAGGAAAGCGCCGTCGGGCGATTTTTTTGCAGACTTATAGATGAGAATCGTATTGTTCTCGACAGAATATGCCAAATCCTGGTTTTTCAAAATAATATCCAGAATCTCGTTTACCGTATTATCGACAACATTTATCGATACTCTTTTTTTGTCATTAAGCTCTTCATTGTTATAAAGAAACGAATAATCGGTCTGTCTTTTTACTTCAAGAAGAACGTCCTTAATCATTGTATTTTTCAAGTTCATACTCACTTTCATACTTTGCGAGGAAGCATTGGACGCAATTAATGAAAAAGTGGACAATACAAATAGGAAAATAGCGATTTTCGTGATACATAATGTTTTTCTGTGGACAAAAAAGCCCAGATGAATTTTTTTTATAATTTTTTTTTTCATATATTTGTTCAATTATATGGTTAGCAAATTGGAAAATTTGAAGCCTGTATGTCGGAACCGGGGAATGCGGACACATTTTCCGGTTCGTTTTTTTCTTTATGATGTATTCATGGTCATTTTTTTTAAAGTTAAACATTCATTTTTCATTTCTCATATATTTCAATACCGGTATCGCTTTGTTTATAATCAAAATTCCTGTGTTTCCTGAATGAGTTCAGAATATGCAAAACCCCGTCTTTCCGGCCAAAAAAACCTGAATACAATTGATTTTCAAGACTTGGAGAAATAATCTCGATTGTAATCCCAAATTGACGTTCCAGGATTTGTACAATATCGATGAATTTTTCGTTTTCAAAGAAACACTGTCCGTCTTTCCAGGAAGCATATAAGTTTGGGTTCACGCTTGTAACGGTTGTTTGCAAGGTCGTTTTATCGAATATAATTTGCTGTCCGGGACGTAAAATAACAGGTTTGCCGGCCGGATAATCCGGGTTGTCAAATTCCACTTTTACGCTCCCCTCCAGCAATGTAGTGATGGATTTTAAATCTTCATTATATGATTTTACATTGAAATGAGTGCCCAATACATTTATTTTCATATTATTTGTTTCGACAATGAAAGGACGTCCGGGGTCTTTGGCCACTTCAAAATAACCCTCTCCCGTTAACTTGACGCTTCTGACTTTTTTATTGAAATTCAACGGGTAACTTATGGTAGAACTTGCGTTTAAAACGACAATCGTGCTATCATCGAGCGTGAGTTTTGTGACGCTGCCTGCCGGAGTTTTCGATTCGACTAAAACCGGATTGCGAGGTTCGGTCAGGAGAAAAGCAATACTTCCGGACAGGATTAAAACGGCAATTGAGGCGGCAGCGACATATCTCCACGTACGGAGTTTCGCCCGCAAAAAGGCTTCCCTTATTTTTGCCTGCATTTTTACATAGATATATTCCTTTGCCCTACAGGCATTTTGCTCAATATATTGATTGTATGTTGTATCGCTCAACCGTTTGAACAGTAATCCGTTTCTTTCGTCTTCCGCTATCCAGTTATCGACATACCGCATGGCTTCCATTGTTGGGTTGCCATCCAAAACAGAAGCTATCGAAGACCATATATTACCTTTATCGTTCATTGCTGTTTTTATTAAAAAACTACGCTGTATAGGTTATGAGCATAAAAACGGAAAATACATCTAAGGCATTCCCCGTTTTTTTTTCAAAAACACATTCATTTTATCCGTAAATATCTGTCCGGTAAAATGGTAGCTAAATAATAAAAAACAATATTTTTCCCAACCGTGCTGTCAGTTTTTTGATGGCCAATACCATTTGGGCGTTTACGGTTTTTTCGGATATGGACAGTTTTTCCGCGATTTCCTTATATTTCAATCCCTCTTCGCGGGCCAGAAGGAATATTAAACGGCACTTTTCCGGCAGTTCGTCAACCGCATTTTTAAAAGCGGCGGAAAATTCATTGTCTATGACCAGCATTTCGGGATTTTCGTCGTGCGACAATATCTCGTCGGAAATCAAGTCCAAATCCAGGTCTGTCAGCAGAATCCTGTTATCCTGCCTGAGATAATATAAGGCTCTGTTTTTTGTAATTGTATAGAGATAGCCTTCGAAATTATCAATTTCAGTAATTTTTTTCCGGTGCTGCCAGATTGTACAGAACACGTCGGATACAATTTCTTCAACTACTTGCGGGGATTTAACGAAATAGGAAGAAAACCGATATATCTGCGAATAGTAATAATCGTAGAAAGACCGGAATGCATCGCTATCGCCCGCTGCAATTTTCCGCAAAAGAAATTTTGTATTTTCCGAAGATATCATCCAATTTTTTTTTAAATTCGTACGGCAAATCCATCTATTGATGTGCACAAAATTACGTAAAAATCCCGGATTTCCAAGCGGACAGATAAAGATATCCGCTGCCGTGTATATCTTCGAACGACGGTATTCCTGCCGGTAATTTTCTTTTCATGACATTGTCAGTTTTATGCGTGCGGTTACAAAGATACGGATTTTCCGGCAAACTCCTCAATCGCCTGCGGGGATTTAACAGAATAGAAAGAAAAAAGACAAAAAAAATTAGCCGGGGTATATTTTGCAGTTCCCCCAAGCTTCGCTATCTTTGACGCGGTTTTTTTTTTAGTGATGGCTATTGGAAATATTTAATTTAATAACAAATAAATCTTCAGATGAAACGTTTTTTTATTTTTTCGGTTTTTGCGGCAATGCTTGTATTTGCGCAGCCTGTCTGCAGCCAGGCAAAGTATGTGTTTTATTTTATCGGCGACGGT
>JAIRZF010000036.1 GCA_031267385.1 Dysgonamonadaceae bacterium
TTCAATCCGGATATGCCTCCGGACTTAAATCGTTTTACCCAGTGGTTAACACTGATATGGCTCATGTCTGTTATTAAACCGACATCTTTGGAACTGCGCCCTTCCGCCTTGAGCAGAATGACGTGGCAACGGGTGCGAAAGCAATGGCACTCGCCTTTCTTGAGTCCTTCCTCTAATAACAGGCGGTCTCTGTCTGATAATTCTGGTGTGTTGACGTGGCTCATGCCCACAAAGATACGAAATAATATAAAATAATTTAGACGATGTACTTAATGTTCAAAAATAAATCTAAGCAATATGTTAACTTGTTATATTCGTAATATTTTTAAGTCAATAATTGTGTTGTTGTTTTTTTTATTTCTATTTTCGTGTAAAAAGAATGAACGACAACAAACAATAGAACGAGTTGTAAAAGAGTGGGTTGGAAAGACGGTTGTATTTCCTGAAAGTCTTAAATGTAAAATTATGGGACAGGATACTTTGTCTCATGGTTTATTTCAAAAACCATATAAAATATTGTTATATGTGGATTCGATGGGTTGTACAAGTTGTAAACTCCGGATGCCTGAATGGAAAAAAATAATTCAAGAAACTGATTCTATTGCTCCCGATCAGGTTGGCTTTCTTGTTTTCTTTTATCCTAGGAGTATTAAAGAATTGGATTATATGTTGATGAGAGATCAATTTGATTATCCTGTTTTTGTGGATGAACACAATGAAATAGATAAAAAGAATCAGTTTCCTAAAGAAATGTCTTTCCAATGTTTTTTGCTTGATGAAAATAATAAAGTATTAGTTGTTGGCAATCCATCAATAAATCCTCAAATTTGGGAGCTTTATAAGCAAAAGATTTTGGGAAAGAAAATGGTAAATAAAGCTTCTCCAAATACTCTGATTGAAATTTCACAATCAGAGATGGAAATATCTGGGTTAGAACTTGAAAAAGTTTTCGTAGCGACATTTAGATTGACAAATAAAGGAAATATCCCATTGATAATTAAGGATATTAAATCTTCATGTGGCTGTACACTTCCTCAATGGGATAAATCACCAATTAAGTCAGGAGACGAAACGCAGATACGAGTGGAAATTAAACCAGACGAAATAGGGTATTTCCATAAAACGGTTGACGTGTATTGTAATGTTGAAGAACAAGTACTTCAGTTATCTATTAAAGGAAATGTGAAATAACTAACCAGAGGGAAAAAAGAGGCGGAAAGTTGTCGCTTAAGCAAAGTAAGATAATCCTAACCACCCCGGTTCCTTCTATGAAAGAAAGGAGGTTACGAAAATAAGGAATTAATTTGAAAACCGAGAGTTTTCCGCTGTTGAAATGATAGATACAGTCCATAAAATAATTAATTAACAACTTAAGTCTTAATTGAGACTTAATTCTAAAACATTAGAATAGTTATGAGAAAGAAATTGATTTTTGGAATAGTTTTATTGACGTTTACGGCTTTGATATTTAACACGAATGTTAATGCTATTAGTTCTATGGAAAATGTAGAAGCATTGGAATATGCAGCTAGTGATACCAAGTTGTATTGTTGTTCCCCGTATGATAAAACGTGTGTGACGTATGGGAAGCATACTACAGTTATGGGTACATTGCGAAAAAATTCCCCATGTTAATTAATAAATTAGAGTATAATTCTAAATAAAATAATTATGAAAAAGAAAATAATATTTGGAATAGTTTTATTGACGTTTACGGCTTTAATATTTAATACGAATGTTAGTGCTATTAGTTCTATGGAAATAATGAGTAACGTAAGTGCACTGGAAGCAGCAGAAGATGCTACTACAACAGTATATTGCTGTTCTCCATATAATAAAACGTGTATAAATGGAGGTCCCGTACTACCTAATGTTATGGGAGAGAAAAAGACAGTTCAATGTCGTTGATCGTAATATGGAAAATTATATATTAAGAAGTAAGTTTTAATTTTAAGAGTGTTTGTATTGTTATAATCAAATAATATAAGCACTCTTTAACAATCAAAATATGAACAAAAAATCATTTTTATGCGCTATAAGCATCTTTTTTCTGATGTCTTGTAATAATAAACAGGTAAACACTCCTGTTGAGTATTTTGATATTGCGAAACAGATATTCCAAAATGAATCTTTTCATGTAGATGGTGATTATTTGGCGACACCATATTTGATTATGAATCAGGATCGTTTTTTGATTGTAAATGACCCTCATGATTTGCAACATTTTACCTTATTTGATTCCGGAACGGGAAATTACATATGTCGTTTTGGGAGTATTGGAATGGGGCCTGGTGAATTATTGCTTGGAAATGTGTTGGAATTTAATAAAGACAAATTGATATCATACGATATTCCCCGGCAATGGTTGTTCCAATATGAATTGGATTCAATAACGAACAGTAAATACAGGCCGGAATTATTGGCAAAAATAGATATTTCAGATGCTATTCTCTCAAGGATAGTCATAACAAATGATTCAAATCTATTGGGGGCAGGTTTATATAAATCGGAGTATCAATATGTTTACATGACTGGAAATAACGATGTTATAGACTATAATGTGGAGGTTTTTAATTCAAAAGATCCGATTGGAGTTTCTGAAAAATATCTTTCAAATCAGGGAATATTGAAAAAACATCCTTCAAATGATAAGTTTGTTTATTCGGTCTTTAAAACTTCAAATATCGATTTTTTAGAAATTATAGATAACAAAATAAACCTCATAAAATCATTACGTTTGAAAAATCCGGAATTTGTAGTCGATGATTTAGGGGATGATGCACATTCTATAAGCTATAAAGAAACAGAAACGATACTGGGGTATTTGGATATAGCTACAACCGGGCAATTTGTGTATGCTTTATACACTGATGCAAAAATAATGAACAGAAAGGGCGAATATAACCCTGCGTCATCGAATCAGATACTTGTGTTTGATTGGAGTGGTAACCCTGTTTCTCGATATGTTTTGGACGAAGATGTTTATTACATTTCGGTTGATAATGATAAATTGTATGCAATAGGAACGGATGATGAAGGAAGTTTTAAAATCTTGGAATATCCTTTTAAGAAAGATTGATAAATTTTAGAAGCCATTAAGAACTTAAAAAGATCCGGAACCTGGTCTTTCCATCCTCTTCTGTTGCAAATGTGAATTTATAGTTGTGGTTTATAAGCACTTCGCGAATAAATAACAGACCGATACCCTGTCCTTGAGGCTTTGTCGTGAAAAACGGAGTAAACAGTTTTTCCCGGACTTCGTCTGAGAGGCCGGGTCCATTATCTTCAACAATGATCCGGTGAGGGGAGTGCGAGGTGATGATCCGGATTTCTCCATTTTCCTGAATAGATTCCCGTGCATTTTTTACCAGATTAACAAGTACCTGTTCCATCTGGATACTGTCTGCTTTTATATAACACGGTGATTCCGTGAGGGAAAGAGTGATTTTTATATTCCTGCGATTATATTCGGGACTACACAATGCATTTACAGAGCGTACCAATTCGTTCAGATCCGTTTTGGAATAATGTGGGGGCGGAATTTTAACCACATCAGCAAAATTGGTAATAAAACGGCTCAAGTGATTGCATCGTTCAAACGAAGCATTGACTGCTGGCAGGACATCGGACAATTCATTTTCCTGATTTTGTTTCAAGCTGTCTGAAATGACATTAAGGGTAGAACTTACGGCGGCAACAGAGTTGTTCACTTCATGCGCCATCATGCGGATGATATTTTCGTAAGATTTTTTTTCTATTTTCAATATTTCGTGGGTCAGTTCTTCGATCAATATGAAGGGATGCGTGAATCCGCGGTCAACGAAAGAAGACCGGACACAACGATAGAGAGAAATGCCGGAAATACGGACAATCATATCCTCGTCGGGTTTTAGCTGTGCTAATGTTTTGCCGATTTGAATCCCGGATTCTTCCAACGATTTGCCTGTACTGTTTTGAGGCGATTCTATTCCGAGTAATCTTAATCCTGCCGGATTAATATGAGTGATTTTATTGTCGAAATCAAGGATTATTAATCCCTGAGGAGATGCATTGATTAACAGATCAAGAAAATGATTTTGTTCCCTGACATGGAGTCGTTCTTCTTTAAGTTGATCCATCATTTTGTTAAAAACACCGATCAATACATCTGTTTCCTTATGTCCGACCGGACGCAGGCGAGAAGAAAAATCCTGTTGCCGGAGCAAATCCATGCCGTTACCAATCATTTTATAAGGTTTCAGCAGCATATTGTAGAAAATAAGAAACAATAAGATCGAAAGAATGGATATCCCTTCGATAATGAGGAAGATTTTAATGTCGGATTTAACAAAAAAGACTCCCAGACCAATTAAAGAGGAGAATATGATAATGAACAAGAGCCAGAATAATGTTTTGAATCGGTACGCCCTCATTTTTCGTTGATTATTATATTGTATTTTTCGAGTCTTCTGTAAAGAGCCTGTCTGGTGAGACCCAAAGCAGTCGCTATTTTTGAGTAATTGTTTCCGTATAACTTGAAAGCTTTGAGTATCATATTCTTTTCCATCTCTTCGAGAGGCCGGATGTTTTCAGGGAGGAATGACATTCTTCCCGGATTTTCCTGATACATTTTTTCGAAATCGTCGGCAGTTATAACCGGTTTTCCGGAGACAAGAATTGTTCGTTCGACCAGGTTTTTCAATTCCCTGATATTTCCGGGGTAGGGCAGGGTTTTCAGGAAATCGATCGCTCCATTGCTTATTTCGACAGGAGATAAGCCGTTTTTCCCGGCTTGTAGTGAAATGAAATGCTTAACCAGCAATGGAATATCTTCGAGTCGTTCTCTTAGAGCGGGCACATGGATCGTTATTAAATTGATCCGGTAGAATAGATCTTCCCGGAATGTTCCGTTCCCGACCATTTCCTGCAGGTTTCTGTTGGTAGCGCTGATAATGCGGACGTCAACCTGCTTTTGTTTACTATCGCCCAGAATTTCGAAAGTTTGATCCTGCAATACACGGAGTAACTTTACCTGACAACCGGCGTCCGGTTCTCCTATCTCATCCAGAAAGATCGTACCTTTATCAGCCATCTCGAACCGCCCGGTACGGTCGTAGAGGGCATCAGTAAAAGCGCCTTTTTTATGCCCGAACATCTCGCTTTCAAATAAAGATTGTGAAATTCCTCCGAGATTTACCTTCACAAATGGCTTTTTATTTCTGTTGCTATGCCGGTGAATGGCCTCCGCTATCAATTCCTTACCGGTACCGCTTTCCCCGGTAATGAGGACAGGCGCATTGGTATTCGCAATCTTTGCAATGGTATTGAAAATATTAGTGAGAAGGGGTGATTTACCAATGATTTTATCAAATTTAATACTCTTTCGATTATCTGTTTCGTCTTCTTTGTTGAGGCTTATCGCAGTTTCGACACTTTTTAGAAGCGCCCGGTTATCCCAGGGTTTAGTAATAAAATCGAATGCGCCGGATTGAATACCTCTGACGGCCAAATGGATTGATCCCCAGGCCGTAATCAGGATAACCGGAACTTCCGGACGAAATATTTTAACCTGTTTCAGTAAAGTAAGCCCCTCCTCTCCGCCGGTTCCGGATGAATAGTTCATATCCATTATGATCGCTTCAGGAGATTGCGTGCGCACACAGTTTATTGTTTCTTCCGGACAGGAACCGGTCATCGTTTCATGACCGGCACGGTTAAGTACCAGGGTCAGAGACGAACGTACTGCAACATCATCATCGGAAATTAGTATCATAATTCTAAGTCAGTTTAAGTACAAATATATGAATATTGTCCTGAAAATTTGGAAATTAACGCTAAAAATCATAAC
>JAIRZF010000055.1 GCA_031267385.1 Dysgonamonadaceae bacterium
CGTTGATCTTCCGGAGTTGAAGATTCTGCTCCAGTTGAACATTCAGCAAGTATTCCAAAGTTTCTGTCTGAGTCATTCAGTTTCCCTTTTACATGCGTAAAGGTACAAAAAATAAACCAAACAAACAAACTTTATCGACTGATTTTCAGCGAAATTAGTCGCTTTTCCTTAGTGATTTTAGCCGGTTTTGACGTAAGGCGGGATTTTCCGATATCCCTTCTACCATCAAGACCAAATCACTCCATCTCATCGGATAGGAGTTGCTTTTATCATCATACGAGGGGAGACGGAAACGTCCCTGTTCAAGCCTTTTGATATAGAGAACCAAACCCCCTTCTTCGGCGTGAAGCAATTTCATGGTATTACGGTTCCGGTTGATAAAGATAAAGACATCGCCGGAACGCAAGGCATAGCCCATCTTCTCCCGAACCAAACCGCACAGGCTATTCATCCCCTTACGTAAATCCGTCTTCCCCGGACAAAGAAAGTAACGCATCGTATCATTCAGACTAAACATGGGAAGTGTAGATTTGGGTGATTAGTTTCATGGCGGATTCTGTTTGGAGCTCTCCCCGAAAATGAACCTGAATCTCTCCGGAAAAACTGATTATGATTTCTTCCGAACTGACATTTGTCCTATCTGATGAAGATTGATTATTGACTTGTGAAGGAAACCGAACCGGAGCTAAGGCTTCCGAAAATTCTACGCCCCGGTTTGCCTGACGGGTTAGTCCGAACTTACTCTTCCAATAATGAAAATTAGACAGGCTGTAACCTTCATTCGAACAGAAATCTTTTACACTTAATCCACTTCTCCGTTGACGATCCGAAATCGTAACAAAGCTTGCTTTACTCATTGCTCCCATAATGGCTTTTTAGACGCAAAGGTCGAAAAGATTTAGATGCCACAAAACGGGTACTTTATCGGGGGCTTACTGTTAGAGGAATTAATCAAGTCAACTATTTCCCAAATTCATCTGTTTTTTTTCAGGGCAAACGCACGAAAAAACGACAGTCTTTTGGGAAAATCCATGAAAACTTTTTGCGGAAATATATTGGATTAGAGAACGGGATACCGTCTCACGATACGTTCATCGTTTATAATAAAAGAGTTATGCAAACGCCGCTTAGTTATTTCATCTTTTCACGAATTTACAACTTTGTACAATATCACCATCCTGTATTTTAGCGATATATGTTCCTGGTGCGAGGCCAGCTACGTTCACCTGATTTGTGTCATAATTTTGTGTTACTCGTTGTCCTGTATTGGAGTAGATTTCGATGCGTTGTACATTTTTTCCGGCCGTACCACCTATAGAGATATTATTAGTGGTCACAGAGGGATATACATAGAAATTACTACTTCCCGCAGCGAGATGTTGAGTAGCCGTGTAGGTCCCGTTTTTCACAGCTTCGATAGCTTCGGGATTTAGTTCTATATGTTGCCATTTATGAGAGATAACGATTCCGGTAGCATTTCTCAGGTAATCTCCCAATCCGAGCGATTTATAATTAAAGACCCAGGTTCCTCCGGCGCTGGCTGTTGTTTCTACTGTTACCAACCGGTTGGAAGCAATAGCATTCAGCACAACTGTTGCGCCGGGAGTTGCTTTTCCTACGACTTCATCGTCGTCGATGGTCTTGATGAAGAAGGTGTTTTCTACGTTCTCACCGGTAATGTTTTTGACCAGATTGTTTTGCAATTCAAAGTTTTTCACTTCATAGAATCCGGATTTTATAATCAGGTTCTCCACGTTAGTTAGATATGGATTGATTCCTAAAGCCCGGTAGTTCCAGTTCCACTTGCCGTTTTTTACCGGTACGGATTTTTGGAATGTCATAACTACATCATCTGCATAAATTTTTCCTGAAATTTCGACATTGTACAGGTCACTTCCCTGGCCCGCAACGACCTGTTCGGAGATGTTCAGGTTATCTGCATTTATTTCCGGGATGTATGCCGGGTTATCTTTCGGATCGCAATATTTATAGCTTGCGTTCAACTCATTTTGTGTAAGATCATATTGTTTCCCATAACAGAAGAAAGAGACCGTGTTGCTTTTTTGTCTTGAGCCATCAATTGTAGAATAATAGTCGAAGTAAGGTAAGAAATAATCGGTACCAGCAGGTAAACTTCTATAATTAAGGTTCCATGTTCCGTCTGAATTCACTCTAGTTGTAATCCATTTTCGTGCAATTCGTCCCTCTGTTTGGCTAATTCCGAGAACAAGCAAAACATTTGGAGTTCCTGTTCCCGAAATTGTATATTCGTTCAGACACGTGATACTCACATCCCTTATATTGGTTTCCGGAATTTCCACATCATTAGTTGCACTGTAATATAGCCACTCACTGGAAGTATACATTTGCACTTTGTTACTTACATTGGTTTTATCATATATGTTTAACGCAGTAATATTACCCAAATAATTTTCAATATTCCAGTTTGGAGATGTCTCGTTCTGGATTTTAAAATCAAGTGACCATTTACCGGAGGCGTCCGATCTTGTATAAAATTTGACATAACTGGCGATTCCCGGCCCTGTATCCATTGGAACCTTGTCGTTTTCTCTACCCGGTACGAAGATATAAAGTTCCAAATCGCAATTTGACGTTGCTACGCCATACATAATATTTTCGGTTATGAGTGTAATTTTTTGCGAGAAATCCGGATAATAGGCGAAGCTGTTACTGCCGGAAAAAATGAAGACGGCTAAAATTGCAATAATTTTTTTCATGACTGTGATATTTAATTGTTTGAAATTTTGCATTGATTTTACTTTGCAAAGATATAGAGTTTTTCTCTAATTTCAAAATAAAAACAGATAAAAAATGAAAATAATTTTTTCAAAATAATAATTTTATTCTTTTATTTATGAGTATATTGTCTAAGATTGGTCGTTTTTTAATTGATTTAGATACGCTAGAAAATTTCAAAAAGAGTCAGGATTTTGATGTTGCTTAGTCAGTTACTTGCTTAGTCATTTTTATGCAAAACAACCTTTTTAGACCCCATGTACTCTTTAGAAAGCCTCAAAATGTTGAAAAACGGCGAGTTACGACCCTGGGGTGTCGGGAGTATAAAAGTAGTACTGAAAAAATTTGACAGCAACCAGAGCGTACTTACTATTTTATCTTTTGGAATATCGCATGAATAGTACATTTTATTTATATTTGCGAAATGTTAATTACAAAGCGCTAGTACATTAACTACTATGGACACTGAAGATATAAATACGAACTTTTCCTGCGGTGATCTATGCTTCACTGTGGGAAAGTTCATATTTACTTTCTTTTCCAAATTTCGCCCCCTTTTTAAGCATCTTGACTTCAATATTCAGTTCTTTATTTTCATTCTTCAGTTCTTCAATTTTATTCATCAAATTGATTTTTTCGCTTAAAAGTTTGTTGTTTTCTTCGAGAAGCACATAAAATTTCCCTTTCCAATCTATGTTTGTGTCAGAACTATTAGCAACGACATGCGGAGGTTGTTCGAGATCTGTTTCGGAAATTTTTGTGCGTTTATTTTTTAGGATTATATTTAGGTCCTTATTATTAGTTTCCAATTCGTCTTTTAACATAGTGCCTTGGCCTGTAAGAAGCCATATGAGATTGAGATTTGGGTATTTCTCTAATATGATTTCTATTTTATCAATTCCTATACTTTTTGAAATGCTATTGACATAACCATTTGAAACAGAAATGGAACGTTCGAAATCTAGTACTGTTATGTCCATATACTTAGTAAATGTCTTTATTCTATCCTTTACTCCCATAAATTAAAAATTAAATAAAATGAATATTTTCTCTATTTTTATTTTGAAATTAGAGAATTACTCTATATATTTGCAAAATAAAATCATTGATAAAACTAACAAATGTAATCAATAATTTTAAAAATATGGATGAAACAATTGAAAAACTTACCACAGAGGCAATAAACAAAATTTCCGGTTATCCGTTCGCTGAACAAGCTTTTATGCTCCAGGAGATAGCTGAAAGGTTAAGGGAAGAAGCTTCCTTGTGTATAGAGATTGACTTCGGTTTGGTCGAAGAAGAAATTCAATATTAACAAAAAAATAAAGATATGCAGGAAATTAGAGTAAAACGAGGTGAAACTACCCGAATGGCAACCAAGTTTGGTTGTACGAGACAAACAATTCGCAATGCTCTCCGTGGAATAACGGAAGGAGAGCGTACGGAAGAAATCAGAGAAGATGCAATGAAATATGGCGGAGCTTTGGTACCAAGGCGGCCGGTGCAAAAGAAATTTTATTAAAATTTAAAATCTTGTATTATGATTACGCTGGAATTTGCTGAGATAAAAGAAATTATCGAAGCCTCCCAAGAAGCTTTTCTGAAGACAGGAAAATATACCTTGACGAAAAGGCAGGCGATAGAACAATTTGGTAAAACTAAAATTCAGATGTTGATAGATAATAAATTGTTAGAAGATATTCGTAAAAAAAAGATAGCGAAAACCAAGTGTCGTTTCCTCTTGTCAGATATAATAACCGGAATGAAAATGTGGGAAAAAAAAATCTCAAAGGTGAGAAAATGTGATTTTATTAATTTATTAAAAATGTTATTTATGAGAAAAAAACTATTTTTTATGTTACTCGCATTGTTTTGCGCGTATGTGGCAAATTCGCAGACACTTAATAAAATGTTTGTGAATACAAATAGCCCGACAATTCGAGGCGTTAACGTACCTTCAACTACGGTTGATGTGTACTTTGACGGACAAAAAGTTGGGACAACGACCACAGATGAATTTGGCATTTGGACTTGGCCGTTATCCGGTATTGATGAGGGAAGTTATGAATTTTATGCTGTGGCCGTTCAACAACTTATTGTGGATATGACACCTCCAAATCCGCCGACAGTTGACGAACCTGATAAACCGATCCGTCCCGATGGTTGTATCTCCGGTACCGGGGAACCGAAAGCAACAGCTATAATTTATGTGGACGGTGTAAAACACGGGACAACAATCGTTGGAGAAGATGGGAAGTGGCAATACTGTTTTGACCCGGAACTCTCTGAAGGAATTCACGAAATCTGCGTGGAACAAACAGACTTGGCAGGTAATACCTCCACAAAAACCTGTATAAACAAGGAAATAGACGATACAGCCCCTGCACCTCCAGGCATTGATGAACTGCCGGAACCGTTTTACTCCAATAGCTGTATCACTGGAACCGGAGAACCGGAAGCAACCATTACCATGTACGTCGACGGCGTGAAACACGGAACAACAACCGTCGGAGAAGACGGAAAATGGGAGTACTGCTTTATTCAGGAACTCTCAGAAGGTCAACATGAAATCTGTGCGGATCAAACAGACTTGGCAGGTAATACCTCTGGGAAAACATGTGAAGAAGTCAATGTGATAAAGGATAAAACGCCTCCGGTGCCTCCGAAAATTGACAATCCTGATGCCCCGATCCGACCTGACGGTTGTATCTCCGGTACTGGGGAACCAAGAGCAACTGCAACAATTTATGTGGATGGCGTGAAACACGGAACAACAATCGTCGGAGAAGACGGGAAGTGGCAATACTGTTTTGTTGACCCGGAACTTTCAGAAGGAATCCACGAAATCTGTGTGGATCTGACGGATTTGGCAGGTAATACCTCTCTGAAAACCTGCGTGAACAAAGAAGTAGATGATACCGCTCCTTCACCTCCAAATTTCACCGTCCCATCCCAAGTTCCTCCTCACTTTTGTATTTCCGGAACAGGAGAAAAAGGCGCGAAAATAACTCTTTATGTGGATGGCGAACAATACGGATACACTTTTGTAGATCAAAGTGGATATTGGGGTTATTGTTTCGATCTTGAAGAAGGATACCATTCCATCTGTGCAGAACAAACAGACTTGGTAGGCCATACCTCTGCGGAAAAAAAGTGTTCAGGAACGTTGGTAAAAGACCCTGGAATTTTAGTAAGTATTATTGAAGAAGAAGCCGACAATTGTGGCGGAAACATGTATGTGCTTGGTAGTAAAATTAAGTTAAAGGCAGATATTCAGTCCACAAGCGAAGTGAAAAAAATCATTTGGACGTTCCGCAGTAGCGTCATTGCTCAAGATGTGGAAGAATGTGAATTTGAGATCACTGGAGGCGGATATGTTGAAGTATCTGTAACAAATGCAAATGGCGGCACAGCAAGTGCAAACAAACAATATGCAGAAGTTTACAACCCCAGTGCGACAATTTCATTCAATAATGATAACGCCATCATGATGGCACGCGGTATTTATGTGGGAGACATCATTTACTTTAATCCTATATTGTCCGGTGTGATCGGAGTAGGTGTTCCTTTCGCTAACAGAGTCGAAATAAGAGTGACCGGCCCGGGATCCGGGTTCGATTACACAAGCATGTATTATACTGCAAAAACTCCCGGAAATCATACGGCCACAGCGAAACTCAATTGGTATTGCTACAACCTGGAAGCAACAGAAAATTTTGAAGTTAAATCCTTGCCGGCTGACGTACAGCCAATTAATCCGACGTGTAGGAATAACGATGCTAGTGTTGTTAGCGGAACAGCGACTCCGAACTCCCCGGTAGTAATCTCCTGGGATAATACTTACACTACAACCAGTACAGATGGTAACGGGAACTGGTCGATTGACCTCTCATCCATGGGAATGACAGCGGATGACTTGGATGCCCACAATGTTGTAATGCATAATATCGTGAATACATTCCAACTCACGAGCGGTCATGTAAAGGGTCTCGTTCCATGTGATGACGGTGGTGATGATGGCGGTACTGGTTTAAGTTCTGTTCGTCCTCCCGAGATTACGATTGTCCCTAACCCGGTAAGTAACACATTTCATGTTAACGGATTGGAAGTTAATCCAAGTAATGTGGAAGTGATCTCCCTGACCGGAGCAACAATGGTGAAGACATCAAATACAAGCGAAATTGATGCGACTAAATTGGCCAAAGGAACTTATATCGTTAAAGTAACTCA
>JAIRZF010000173.1 GCA_031267385.1 Dysgonamonadaceae bacterium
CATTTATGTTATTTTTGTTTGTATTCTCTTCCATGGCAGGGACAGTAACATCTCAAAATGCTAAAGTAAATATCCACATGATGGATGTTCCCCTGGAAGAAGTATTGGCTGAAATTGAACATCAAACAAATTATTTGTTTATCTACAACAGTGATGTAAACACGACTAACCGTGTCTCGGTGAAAGTGAAAAATAAACAAGTATGTAATTTGTTATCCGATTTATTTCAAAATTCTTCTGTGACCTACCTGATGGAAGGCAGGCATATTGTTTTGGATACGCGGAAAACTCCGAAAATTGAAAATCCGGATCAACAAAAACCCGATAAAACCGTGACCGGAATCGTAACCGATAATGCGGGCGAAGGATTGACAGGTGTCAACATTTCATTAAAAGGTACATCTATCAGAACGATTACCGACAATGACGGACATTTTTCCATTATGTTCCCCGATTCCGAAGATGCTACTGTAGCCTTCAGCTATATCGGATATATTTCGCGTGAATTGAAAGTCGGGAATCAGGATCGTCTTACTGTTGAGTTAAGTGAAGATATATTTTTGATGGACGAAGTCGTTGTAGTAGGTTACGGTACGCAAAAAAAACCAAACCTGACAGGCGCCGTGGTGCAGATAGATTCTAAAGTTTTTGAAAGCCGACCGGTCACTTCTGCCGTTACGGCTTTGCAAGGATCCATGCCGGGTGTCAACATTAATCCCACCAATGGGAATCCCAATCAGGACCTCAGTATCAACATCCGGGGTACGACTTCCATCAATGGCGGTGGCCCTCTGATTCTGGTGGATGGTATCGAATCCAGTTTGAAATTGGTTAATCCTAACGACATTGAAACCGTGTCTGTGTTGAAAGATGCGGCAGCGTCCGCTATCTATGGTGTGCGGGCTGCATTTGGCGTCGTGTTGATCACAACCAAAAAAGGGAAAGCCGACGGTAAATTGTCTATAACCTATTCCGGTAATTATGCCTGGGCAAAAGCTACGTATATGCCCGAATTTGTAGATAACAGCCTTGATCATGCTAAATTTGTCAATCAATCGTTGGTCAATAATAATGCCGCACCTCTTTATGGAGAAACTCAATTGAAAGGGATAGAAGCATGGTTGAAAGATCCGTCTCTTCCGGAATACATCTTCGAAGGACAACAATACCGTCCTGTTGGTTATCGTAATTGGAAGGAAACTTTGATCAATGATTACAGTCCCCGGCAAACTCATAACGTGAGTATATCCGGAGGTAACGGAAAAACTAATTTTTATGCCTCATTAGCTCATCTCAACCAAACAGGTGTCATCAAAATTAATAATGATGTTTATAAACGCAGCAATGTGAATCTGTATGTGCAGAACAACACATACGATTGGATGAAGTTGAGCTTCAGAACACGTTACAATACCTCGAAAATGGATGAACCATATCATTATAACGGCAGCTCATTCTGGCACATGGTATTGTTTGGTAGCCCGTTGCAGGGTGGACAGTGGCTCGGCGATCCGAATTATCCCGAATATGATCATCTGATCGGACGTTATTTCCAGGATCAAAATCAGATTCCATTGCTGTTGTATGGCGGACGTACGACTATGGAACAACACGAAATTGTGTTAACTCCTGCTGTTGATATTACGCCGTTAAAAGGATGGAATATCCATTTGGACTATAGTTACAGCAGATTGTTCAGTAATGACATTTATAATAAAAAACGGATGTCCGATTATTTGGTACATCCTACTGCTACCGGTTTGGCGACACACAATGGCCCCGGTGGAGCTACCGATTCTTATCAGAAACGGCAATCTCAAAAAGCTTATTCATCGTTCAACGCTTACAGTGATTATGAATTTTCGCTGGCTGATAAACATCACTTCAAAGCAATGGTAGGATTTAATGAGGAATTGACACAGTATAACTATTATACAGCCGAACGTCAGATGATGCTGAATCCCGATCTTCCGGGTTTGAGTCTGGGAACGGGTAACCAGCTTGTTTCCGAAACCGGATACGAGTGGGCTTTGAGAGGCGGATTTGCACGTGTGAACTACGATTTTGAAAATCGCTATCTGTTGGAACTGGTCGGAAGATACGATGGTACTTCCCGTTTCCCGAAAGATAACCGCTTCGTATTTCTGCCCTCGCTTTCAGCCGGATGGCGTCTATCGGAAGAAAGTTTTATGCAATTTGTGAAACCCATATTCGATAACATTAAACTTCGTGCATCTTACGGAACGTTGGGTAATCAAATGTTGTCGTCAAGCGCTTGGACCGGCAATGCAAAGTATTATCCGTACATCCCTTTTCTGACGAACGGAGTCTCGGACTACTATCTCTTCGGCAATGCCGGAACCGAATTGACTATCAATCCGCCGTCGTCTTTATTGCCCGGAGCCCTCACTTGGGAAAAAGTCTCGTCTGTCAATGGAGGTCTCGATATGACATTACTCTCACAACGTTTGGATATGTCGTTTGAAATGTTTAAACGTACGACTCACGACATGTTGCTCCAGCAAACTTATCCCGAAGTATTGGGTACTAATGCGCCTGTGGTCAATGCCGGCGAGTTGGAGACTAAAGGTTGGGAATTTTCCGTTAGCTGGAGGGATCGTATCGGAGATGACCTGTCTTATCGTGTGAATTTCAATATATACGATTCTCAGGCCGAGATTACTAAATGGAAAGGAGGAACAGGTACCGTCACCGATTACTATGAAGGAAAAGAGGTCGGAGAAATATGGGGTTACGTTACCGAAGGCCTCCTTACAGCGGACGATTTCGACGGAAATGGCAATCTGAAAGGCGCCAGCCAGGCTTCCATTGCTTCTAACTGGAAACCGGGCGACATCAGATACAAAAACCTGGATGGAAATGAAACTGTTATCAACACGGGAGCTAATACTCCGGAAGATCCCGGAGATCGGAAAAAGATCGGTAACTCAACGGCCCGGTATTCTTACTCTTTCGGTGGAGAATTGACCTGGAAAAATTTATCTGCAAGCGTCTTTTTCCAAGGTGTCGGTAAACGTGATGTATGGCCTGCAGCAGAAGATTTCTGGCCTACGGCTACTCAGTATTACAACACGCAAAAACGTTTCCTGACCGACTGTTGGACTCCCGAAAACACGGATGCTTATTATGCTTTGCCGCGAGCCCGGGGTACTCAAAACAGGCAGATACAGACTAAATACCTGCAGGATGGTTCTTATCTGAGACTGAAAAATCTGACCGTTGCTTATGATTTGCCGAAAGAATGGATCCGGAAGGCGAAACTCGGTAAATTACAGGTGTATCTGAGTGGCGAAAACTTGTGGGAAATATCCCACCTGGTAGGCCCGTACGATCCGGAAGGTATTTTCGACAACGGCCCGTTGGGTGTTGGTACTTACGCCTATCCTTTTCAGAGAGTATATTCCCTTGGTCTTAACTTAACCTTTTAAATGACAGACGAATATGAATACGATAAAAAATATAAAGATGATCACCGTTTGGGCGATTTTGCTCGGTTTATCGGCATGTAACGACGGTTTCATGGATCGGACGCCGGTGAACGACCTCAATAATGCCGCTTTCTGGAAATCGGAAAATGACATGAAAGTGTATAATAACGGTATCTACAATGAAGTAGCCACTAATAATTACCCGTTTTTCAGAGGTAATGCTACCGGCGCATCCGAATCCAAATACCTCAGTTTTATGGGTATGGAAGCGGTATCCGATAATTTTGCCTCTACCGATGTTAATCTCCAGGTGTGGGCAAATATCGCCGCAGGCAAAGAAGTGATCCCTGCCAATGCCGCCACTACTACCGGCAACAGTTGGAGATGGGGATTCCTGTATCGCTGTAATTTCTTTCTGGATAATTACGAAAAAGCAACATCCGTATCGGCGGAAATAAGGAATCAGTATGCAGGAGAAGTCTATTTCTGGCGGGCATGGTTCTATTTCGATAAAGTACAGGAATATGGTAATGTGCCGCTCATTACTCATTCTCTTAACGATGAGTCCCCCGAACTGTATACCAAGCAGAACAGCCGGGAGGAAGTAATGGACGCCGTGCTTGCCGATATTGATAAAGCAATCGGTTTCCTGCCGGATAATTGGGCGTCAACACATCCCGACAGAGTGAACACATGGACAGCGCAAACACTCAAATCGAGGATCTGTCTCTATGAAGGTACGTGGAGAAAATATCATGGGCTTTCGGATTATCAGCGGTTCCTGACAGCGGCTGCAGATGCGGCCGGAGCTGTAATATCCTCCGGAAAATATACGGTACATGATACTGGAAACCCGGATTCGGATTATCGCGCGTTGTTCACCAGTTTCGATTTGCATAACAATACGGAAGTGATATTGCCTAAGTTGTACGCCATACCGGGTCGTGGTCACGCCGTCACGGCCAACTTAGGCGGATCTGCAGCTTTGTTTGCCGGAGCTACCAAAGACTTTGTGGATGATTTTCTTTGCATTGAGGAGGATAACACGGCAAAACCGGTAGCCTTGAGCGCCACATATAATGATGATGCTATCGAAAACATCTTCGAAAATCGTGATCCCCGCCTGGGACAAACCATCCTCGATCCTCGTCGCGAAAGTGAAATGTACGGAACTACCGGAAGTAATTTTCCACATCTCAACGGTATGCCGCAGACCTGGAAGTCGCCCACGGGATATCATTACGTCAAAAATTTCAATCCTGTCGAAGCTGGTATTCAAAACAGCCAGGAAGTAACGGATTTCCCGGTATTGCGTTATGCTGAAGTGTTGCTCAATTATGCTGAAGCTAAAGCAGAATCGGGAAACATCACCCAGGTCGATTTGGATAAAAGTGTCAATAAACTACGCGATCGAGTCGATATGCCGCACCTGGATTTGAATCCACCGATGGATCCTAAGTACGCCGGCGAAGGAATATCCGCACTTCTGGTGGAAATACGCCGGGAGCGAAGAATTGAACTCTCTTTTGAGAATTCAAGATACCATGACCTGATGCGTTGGAAAAAAGGCGCTTATCTGGCAAAACCAGTACTTGGAATGCGCCTGGAAGATGCCGACAAGGCGCAGGGAGGAAGATATGCGGGAGCTACTTGCGTTACGGTAGAAATAAACGGCAAGAAGTACATCGATGCCTTTGCCGGAAGTCCGTTATCCAGCCGGAGTTTCGACGAAAACAAAAATTATCTTCACCCTGTTCCTATCAACATCAGAGCTAAAAATCCAAATCTGGAGCAAACACCCGGATGGACGGAATAAGAGCGTTTTTATAGTCGGATCAGTGAATATATATTCACAAGCAGACCGGTCACGACTATTCTCCCGCTGATCACGTCCGACAACACGGGATTGGCGACGTGCAACGCAGTTTCGGCGACATGCAATTTAATTTAATAGGGAGTTACAAGGAGTTATAGGGAGTTATGGGGAGTTATAGGGAGTTACAAGGAGTTACAAGGAGTTATAGGAAGTTAATAGGAAGTTATAGGGAGTTATTAACACGGAGTTTGTTTCACGGAGGACACGGAGTTTTAAAAAAATAAGGAAAAAAGGAAAAAAGCTGTCCCAACATGATGTGAGGCAGCCTTTTCCTCTTGTAAAATTAACAACTTATTAATAACTCTGTGTTAAAAACTCTGTGTAACTCTGTGTGACCTCCGTGTCACTCTGTGTCACTCTGTGTCAATAACTCCGTGTTACTCCGTGTTAATAACTCCATGTAACTTCATG
>JAIRZF010000193.1 GCA_031267385.1 Dysgonamonadaceae bacterium
AATAATTGCCTGCAATCGAAAGTTTTTTCTCAGCCAATAAATCCTTGAAACTTTCACGGGTAAATCCGAACTTTGAGAGTTCGTCTTTTCTTGGAGAAAACTCAATGCCGTCAAGACCTAAATCCGACAAGTTTTGTATTGCCTCGGAGAGAGGAATGTTCTGTCCCTTAAAGTCACGCCACAGTATCCATCCCATCGACCACCGGATGTTAGTTCCTGTTTTTGCTCTTGCAGTGCAGGCTGCCAATTTTGACCCGCCCGCAATAATTACCGATGTAACCGCTGCATTTTTAATAAATTGTCTTCTATCCATTATTGTAATTTAGTTGATTTTTTAATAATTTTTAGTTTTTTAGTTTTTTACGCCGGATCAACCGCTCTGTAAGCTTTAATAATCGCCAATTCACCTTCTTTTCCGGGTTTACTTTGTCCATGCTCACACGACAAGACTTCAGGGACTGTTTTGGCAATCCCTTATAAAATTGCCCAATTAATTATAACCAGGATTTTGCTGTAAATTGGGCGATTTATTTATTTCGCTCCGCATAATGGGGAACCAGTAAAAATGATTGCCTGCCCACTTTCTCGGATCTTCACGAGCAGTACTGAGTTGCTGCCATGTTGTCTCCAGGACAATATTATCGTTATCGCTGTCCACATACTCATTGACTCTCATGGAATAAACATCAACGATCACCTGGTCACAAATCATCCACCTGCGTATATCGAAGAAACGATGCCCTTCGCCAAAAAGTTCTATTTCGCGTTCGTGCCGTACAAATTCCCGCGCTTCGTTCTGATCAGTAGTTATACGACCCGGTAAACCGGCCCGATACCTTACAATATTCATGGCGTCGATTCCGGCCTGGAGATCAGTGCCGCCAAGTTCGATACAGGCTTCTGCATAGTTCAGCAATACTTCTGCATAACGGAATTCAATCCATGTGGTTTTGCCGTTCACAGAATTGACTACATTTGCTGATATGCTTGGATCCAAGAACTTTCGCAAATTGTAACCTGTTTTTGTGGCATTACCGGAGGTGTTAAAACCCAATGTACTTTGGCGGGTGTCTACCCCGCTGTAAGATGGGGTTTCCGGATAATTACCTGTAGATTTGTCTTTCCGGTATTTGTATGCCAGCTGAAGACGATTATTTGGGTCACTCAGTACAACAGGATTGGGACGTTGAATCCAAGGTGCCCCATGGTACAAAACAGAAGCGTAAAAACGCGCTTCGCGTCCATAATAAGGATTCAGATATGGGTTGGTAGCCAGTTCGGTAGCCGTTGCTTTACGCATGGTAAATTTATCGTTGGGATGGGCAGTGTCCCACACAAACTTACTACCATCAGCCATCTCGAACTTCCTGACGATCTCTTCGGTAGGAGCATTATTGGAAGCACCGTCATACCCCCTAGGACTGCACCAAATACTCGGCGTATACGTTCTCCCGTCTTTTTCCACAAATTGTGTTCCCCAGATAGTTTCGCTGTTCCACACATCTCCCGATTGCTGATTGAAAATACTGAAAAAATCATCGACATACTGCTGAAATTGTTCATCGGAAAGGGGGAGATCCGGTTCGGAGATTTCTCCGACCAGCGAATAATGACCATATTTTTTATCCATGATCTCCTTAGCAGCATCGCGAGCTTCCCGAAGGAGATCGGTCTGACTGCCTGCCGGAAATGATACCAGAGGATTGGTTGCCTCTTCCGACCATCCGCCGTTAGTCAGTTTACTGGCACAAAACAGTAACATTCTTGATTTCACTGCTGCTGCTGCGCCGCGTGTAGCACGACCCTGCTCAATGGTTTCGGGTAAAAATTCAATCGCTTTGTCAACATCTGTTAGGATAAATGCTTTGGTGTCGGCAATAGAAGATCTTTTTGTTTCCGAAAAATCATCGGTCATCTTGTATGGTTTATCTGTCAGGATTACTCCGCCGTGACCCATTATAAGGTAGGTATACGATAAAGCTCGTAAAAAGTAAACCTCGCCCTTCAATTGCTTACGAAGTGCTTCATGACTTGTGTTGGTGACAGGAACGTCGTCAATACGGGAAAGAATGGTATTCAGGTTTTGGATGTTTTTATACAGATTTGTCCAGTAAAGCCAAGGTCTGCCGTTGTTATTGTTGGCAAACAGGCCCAACCTGTCGGGACTCATGCTGCCTTGAAGGAATACTTCATCATTGACTCCGGGTCTGAAATTATTCAATGTATGGTCGGTTGAAGATGAAAGAAAATCGCGGCGAATCAATGGACCATTAAGCGCATTCCCATTCATTACATTACTGCCCAGCATGGAGTAACAGGCACCAACGTATGCTTTTACCAAGTTGATGTCGGAAAAAACCACATCCTCATCGAAGGCATCAACGGCGGACTGATCAAGTACGTCTGTACATGAAGTTCCGCATAACAGCAGGAATGAGAGAAAATATAAGAATATCTTTTTCATGATTATATTTTAATGAGTTAAAAAGTAATGTTTGCGCCAATAGCCAAGGTTCTCATCGTGGGGTAGGAATTTATTCCATTTGATTCGGGGTCAAACTTATTGGTGCCACTCCACAGATAAGCCAGATTATTGCCTGAAAAATACACATTGATGTTGGATATCCCTATTGCTTTATAGTATTGATTGGGAATATTGCAAGACAGTACTATATTTTTTAACCGCAAATAGGCGCAATTGTCCCACCAGAAAGTATTGTCATTCGAAATCCAACTTGTACTCCTGATCCAGGGTCTTGGCATTGAAGCATCCCGATTTTCAGGAGTCCATCTGTCGGTGTACATGAACTTAAAATAATTCCCCTCCAAACCACGCCTGTCGTCGGAATAACTCTTTTTCAAAAACGTACCCTGTCCTTGGAGGAGTGCTGAAAAGGTGAAAATTTTCCAACTGAGATCGAGGTTAATGCCATAATATATATCCGGCATAACAGTATGGTCTACCATGATCCGGTCGTTGGCATTAACTATCCCGTCATCATAAGCAGGGTCCAGGTACCCATATTCGGCACTAACATTTCTGAAGATAATATCACCCTCTTGCATTTTGATAGTTCCCCACGAAGCATGCCCGTCAGCTTGCTCCTTATCCCTGAAAATTCCGTCAGCCTGGTACATCAGTCTGGTTCCATACGGAAGTCCTGTTCTTTTCTGCCAAGGCACAGGCGGTTCCACCTCGTCGATGAAGACTAATTTATTTCGGCTAAAACTGAAATTTCCGGACAAACCAAAATACCAATCATTGATGGATTTTCGGATACCAACTTCCGTTTCAACTCCCTGATTGTCCACCCGCGCCATGTTTTCATCGGGTAAAGTAATTCCTGCATAATCTGGTACCGATCCACTTTTTTGGGCTAAGATATGATCGCGGATATTGTAGAAATAGTCAAAATTCAAAAAGAGAAGCCCATTCAAGAACTGCGATTCAAACCCGATATTCTTTGTTTTTTGTCTTTCCCAAGTAATATTCTTATTGGCAACCGTAGGCGGACCGGTAGTAGTTTCAACTACACCATCTGTACCGAACACCATTCCTTTGATTGTTCCCAAGTTGTATTTATCGATATACTGGAAAGGATCGCCGGGGT
The DNA here is from genome assembly GCA_031267385.1 of Dysgonamonadaceae bacterium. Classification (GTDB taxonomy): domain Bacteria; phylum Bacteroidota; class Bacteroidia; order Bacteroidales; family Azobacteroidaceae; genus BNXB01. Next base: position 3,612 of record JAIRZF010000193.1, read on the forward strand.
CCATCCCCATTTCTCCATAAGAAGCCTTTAACTTGAAGTAATTGATGACCGACAGATTGTCTTTCCAGAAATTTTCTTCAGATGCGCGCCATCCCAACAAAAATCCAGGAAAGTATCCCCAGCGGTTGTTCTTTGGAAACTTGAGCGATGCATCAGCACGGAAAACCACTTCGGTCAGATATTTGCTCTTATAAGCATAAGTAGCCCTACCTATCCACGATTTGCGGGCATAGATGGTTTTCTTTCCGTTGTTGGTTTTATTCAGTTCGGGTCCCACATCCAGAATTTGAATCAGGGTGGAAACATAATTCTCGCGTTGCGCCCCAAATTCATTGTAGTCACTGGTGTACTGTTCAAATCCGGCAAACAATGTAATATCATGAAAACCAAATGATCGCATGTAATTCGCATCTATTTTGGAAGTGATATTGATCGTCCGGTTATAATCATTCTGGAGTGATGGAAGAATAGCACCGCTCGGTCCTCTCAATTCGGGTATCAGAGGCATGGAAGTAATAAAACCGGTGGCAGCGTCTCTTTCGGCTTCTGCTTTGTTGGGATAGTATAAATACCATTTTTGGTAAAATCTTTCCCTGTAAAAATTATTGAGGTCATAATCAAGGCTGGCGCTCAGTGAAAGTCCCTTGGCAAAAGAAGGGCTAATGGTTACTTTCAGGTTGTTTTGAAAGCGGTAGGTATCCTGTTCATTTTTACCACCGGCTAAAGATGAAGTTACCACCGGATTATCACCGTTTTCAAGGTCAGGCGCTGGTTCGCCGGTAGGCCAGAAAGCCGGGTAAGTGGGTTGGGTTCGTGTAGCGGCACCGATGATATCACTGGCACTTCTGTATGGAAACGTTTTATGGGTTTTAAAGCCTGCAATATTGATATCCGTACTCAACCAATCAGTAATCGGTATGTTTACTTTTGTCCTGATATTGAACTGGTCATATTTCGTTGACGATTGTTGATACATGGCATCATCCTCCTTATAGCCGAATGACACCAAATAGGTCATTCCCCTGAATCCGCCATCCATGCTCAGATTATAACGCGACGACGTGGTCCATTCCTTGATCAATTCGCCGTACCAGTCTGTATTGGGATGTTCCCACGGATCTTCCCCGTTCGCAAACAATTCAATGTCCCGGTCTGTATACGTCCTGCTGCTACCTAGATAATCCTCGTACTCTGAAAGCATGGTGGCATATTCTGCAGCATTACACATTTCAGGTATCATACTGGGTGTCATGAAGCCCTGGTAAAAGTTGAAATTCAACTTTGGTTTTCCCGCGGATCCACTTTTGGTGGTGATCAAGATAACACCATTGGCTGCCTGTGCACCATATATTGCGGCGGATGCATCTTTTAATACTGAAAAAGAAGCAATGTCGTTGGGGTCGATTTCGCCAATACTCCGACCTTGTACACCATCAATGATTATCAGCGGATTGGTTTTTGCAGCATCATCGCCAAGAGCAGACCGACCACGGACATACATCCGGGGTTCCATGTAACCACTCACACCCGGTTCACCACTAGTCTGTATGACTGTTACACCAGGAAGACGCCCTGCAATGGCGGCTGCCGCCGAAGCGGCTGGGATATCCTTGATTTCATCCCCTTTCAATGTGGTTACAGCACCAACTACATTTACTTTCTTTTGAACACCATAACCAACCACGACCACCTCTCCGATTTCCTGGATGTTCTCAGTCAGCAAAACATCGATATTTCGTCGATCCTCTACCATCGACTCATAAGTATTATACCCTATAAGTGAGAATACCAATATAGCATCTCTGTTTGGAACCTGAATGGTATATTTTCCGTAAATATCAGTTATCACACCAAGGGTTGTGCCTTTAACGACAACACTTACTCCAGGCAAGGTTTCGCCTTTGTCGGAAACTATCCCTGTTATAACAATTGGCTGTGTGGTTTGCCGGATTTCAGGTAATTCTCCAGCTATTAGTCTTAGTTGCACCGGAACAAAAAACAATAGCAACAGAAGAAAATAAAAACGTTTAAAAACCTGATGTTTAAAAAATAATTTCGTACATTCATGCATAATAATTTTATTTAAGATTATAATTTTATGTTTTTCAGTGTATTAATATAATCGAATGTGTAGTAGTACATTACTGCTTCTTTACTTAATGTTTGATTTTCCATGGGCACGATTATTAGAATAAGTTGTCAAATTATAAAGATATTGCAAATGAGATAATCCCTGTCAGTATTAAATACGCACGTATATGTTTACTATTGCCGGATTGAAGTTGATTTATTTGCCGTTTTAGCAAATATTCGGTCATCAATAGACAATTGCTTATCAAGTATAAATAGTCGCCCCTTAATAATTGCCTGCAATCGAAAGTTTTTTCTCAGCCAATAAATCCTTGAAACTTTCACGGGTAAATCCGAACTTTGAGAGTTCGTCTTTTCTTGGAGAAAACTCAATGCCGTCAAGACCT
>JAIRZF010000224.1 GCA_031267385.1 Dysgonamonadaceae bacterium
TTTTAAAAATTAATATTTAAACCGAAAGAAGTACTTCGTAAAGCTGAATAAGCATATGTAGAACCTCCACCGATATACAGTCTCGGGTCAAATCCCTGACGAGCCGATTTCAGATACAATTCATCTGCAACCAGATATACTCTGACTTTTTCAATACCAAGTTTATTGGTAACCTGTTTGGGGAGAGTGTATCCTAAAGTAACATTCTGCAAACTGAAATAAGATCTATCTGTCAGGAAACGATCCGATTGAGCGGATTGATTCTGCAATCCAAACTGTAATTTGGGGACATCGGTTACTTGACCGGGGGTAGTCCATCTTCTTTTTTCCACATCCTTATGGATTCCACTGCCGGGAGCATCCATATTATTCATAGCAGCTACATACTGTGAATCGTAAGTATACCCTCCGATGGCATAAGATGCATAAATTCCCAGATCAAATCCTTTCCAGGACAATGTCGTATTCAATCCTCCATAACAATCATTGAAAGCCTTTTTCCCGTTTTCTCGATAAGTTGCCTTCGCATAATCTGAAGTCACGCCACTTTCGATAATATTACCATCATCATCTTTCGTGTCATAATACCACAAAGACACTCCTGTGGCAGGATCAACTCCGGCATATTCATAAAGGTAAAAATCATAAATAGAGTTTCCGACTTTGTAGTAATATGAACCATTACGATAACCTTTTCCCTCCGGATCTCTGTCTGCCGGAAGTTTCAACAATTTGTTGTTTAATGATGTGATGTTACCTCCAATCGTCCAGAGCAAATCCGGAGTTTTCACTACATCATAACTCAACTCAAGCTCAAAGCCATAATTTTTCATACTCATCGTATTTTCCCATGTCCAGGTAGGCGTACCCATAGATGGAGGTAAAGGCTTTTGATACAATAAATCTGTTGTTTTTTTAACATAATATTCAAGACTTCCTTTTAACCGGTCAAACAATGAAAATTCAAATCCGGCATTAAAGTTTCCACTTGCTTCCCAACGCAAATCAGGATTTCCCCTGTAAATATAAGAGATTCCGATTTCGCCATCCTGAGGCACAACGGCATACTGATCTTCGTATGCGTTATTTCTTCCGATCCTGTCATTTCCCTGAATACCATAACTGGCTTTCAGTTTCAAATCATCAATCCATTCCATGTTTTTCAGGAAATTTTCTTCACTGATTCTCCAGGAGACTCCGACAGACCAAAAATCGCCCCATCTGGAATCGGGATGAAAACGGGAAGAACCATCTATACGATAACTTGCAGATGCATAATATTTATCAAGGTAATTGTATTGGATACGGGAAAGGTAAGATTCCAAAGAATAGGTATCTTCATAAGAACCGGCGTCCAAAAGACGGGCGGCATTATTCAATTCCGGATTATCGGGAATCAGAAAGTTCTCCTTTTGAGCGGCCAGATAATTGCTCTGATCTCTTTTAGATTCATGTCCTAATAAAACATCAAAAGAATGGTTGTCAAAACTCCGTTTCCAGGTAAGTAACTGTTGAATATTCATGCCGAAAAATTTACCTGACGATCTGGTATTCCGTCCTCCGACATTCAATGCATCGCCGGCTATGGGAGTCTGATAATCATTCTGGAAATAATTTGAATTTTCAATCCCAATGTTCAACAGCAACTTAAAATCTTTCAAAAACGAAAATTCGGCAAAGCCCAAAGCGGTTGTAACATCTTTATCCACATCATTTATATCATATTCCAAGGCGGACAAGGGGTTCCCATTCGAACCATAAGCCCGACTCCCCATCGTAACACCATAATCGTAGATTTTTTTACCGAATTGGTCAAGGATAGGTTTACCGGTAGTCTGGTCATACTGATAAATAGGGTAAATAGGGCCAATGTTCTGAGCAAACATAAACAGGTTTGCATAAGCGCCGGCCGAACTTTCAGACCACGGACTGTCCATCAATACTTTGGCGTATGAGATGTTAAATCCTGTTTTGAACCAGGAAGTAACGGTCTGGTCAATTTTTGCACGTCCTGTAAATCTTTGAAAACCGGAACCCGGAATATACGCTTCGTCCGTAAGAAAACCGGCAGACATATAATAATTGGTTTTTTCATTGCCACCGCTAATTGTTATTACATCTTCATTTCTGAGTCCGGAACTAAATGGTTCCGTAAGCCAGTCATCATGATAAAGTAATTTGGCGGAAGGATTCAATTTCCCATCTATAATAACTTCGTTACCCGGCACGTTCCCATAGGGATTATAGCCTCCTGTTCCATACGCTGTAGAGGTCAGGTTATTACTCGCCCATACATTCGGATTCGGATTGCCGTCGGCGACGGCTCTGTTGCGTAAAGCTTCCCATTCCAATGACATATAGCGTCCCGGATCGGTTACCAAATCATAAGCCTGGAGCGCTTTCGTATTTACGCCGAACCGGGTTTCAAATGTCACTCTCGATTTCCCGGTCTGTCCTTTTTTAGTTGTAATAAGAACGACGCCGTTAGCTCCGCGTGCACCATACATAGAATTAGCTGCAGCATCCTTGAGGATCGTCATATTTTCAATATCTACCGTATTCAAAGAGTTCAACGCACCTTCATAAGGAACTCCGTCTATCACGTAAAGAGGATCAGACACGGCGCTGATAGAAGCAAGCCCTCTGATTCTAATGGTAGCGCTCGTCCCCGGTTGTCCCGACAAAGTAGTGGCAGAAACTCCGGCTACAGCTCCCTGCAACGTTTTTGTCACATCCGAAGCCTGGCGTTTCTCGACAGACTTAGACGATATAACTGAAGCTGATCCAGTGAATGATTTTTTCGTAGCCGTTCCATAAGCAATTACGATTACTTCATCCAATAGGGATTCCAGTGTCTTAAGGACTACTCTCACTTCCGGAGCTACTGCGACTTCCTGGTCTTCCATTCCCAAATACTTAATGAGTAATGTTTTAGCTGAAACGGGAACATCGAAGTCAAATTCCCCATTCACATTTGTAACTGTACCAACGGCAGTATTCCCTTTTACCATCACAGACGCTCCCGGAATAGGTTCGTTGCTTTCATCAACAACCACTCCTTTTACTTTGGTAGTCTGTGCGATTGCCAATCCCATGCTCAGTACAAAGCATGTCAATAATAAAGTCAATCTTTTCATAAATTTCACATTAAATTAAAACTACTATATATTGCTTTCTGTCAAATTCGCTCTCTTTTTTGCCTAAAGTATACGGTCGATTATTTTAATCTGTCTTTTTGTTCTATTTTTGCACGCTACATTAACACTAATAATGAGGAGAAATTACTATGATTTATGGTTATATTCGTGTGAGTACTGACAAACAGTCAGTGGAGAATCAGAGGTATGAGATAAACCAGTTTTGCGTTAAAAATAATTTGGCCGTAGACCATTGGATTGAAGAAGTTATTTCCGGAACAAAAAAAATTAGCGAAAGAAAATTGGATAAACTTATTAAGAGAATGAAAAAAAAAGATGTCTTGATTTGTTCGGAATTATCTCGTTTAGGAAGAAATCTTTTGATGATTATGGGTATTCTTAACGATTGCATGAATCGGGATATCAAGATTTGGACAATCAAGGATAACTACCAATTAGGCAGCGATATAAATTCTAAAGTTCTCGCTTTTGCCTTTGGACTTTCTGCAGAAATAGAACGTAATTTAATATCTCAACGCACAAAAGAAGCCCTTGCACGGAAACGGGCTGAAGGAAGAATTTTAGGTCGTCCGAAAGGGAGTAAATCAAAACTAAAAAAGCTCTCCGGGAGAGAAAATGAAATCAAAATGTTGTTAAATAAACAAATGTCAAAAAGTGCGATTGCTCGTACTTTAGGTGTGCATCGCCTCACATTGAATGAATTTATTAAAAATACAATTTGTTAATTTTTTGGAAATCTTTTGTATTTTTTGTTTTCTTTTGCATTTTTTAAAAAGTTTTTTTATCTTTGTTGGCTCGGGTTTCCTTAAAAATGGAAACTCAGAGGTGTACTTGTTGTAATAATCGACCGTTTATTTTAGTCAAAATTGTCAAAATAAACGAGGAATTATACAACATTAGAGTGGCGCAAATTCCATTTAAAAATTTCAAAAACAATGAGTAATAGAAAGAGTAGCAGAATAGTAGTTAAGTTTAATTTAAAGTAAAATTTATGAAAAGATTGACTTTATTATTGACATGCTTTGTATTGAGCATGGGATTGGCAAT
>JAIRZF010000245.1 GCA_031267385.1 Dysgonamonadaceae bacterium
TATATCTTTCAAATTATTATTGATTCTTGCAATCTATATGCTATTTTACTATAACGAAAAAGGTGGATATTTAGTATTTAAAACTCTATTTTTTTTGAAAGGAGAACTGAGTAGTTACAAGCAGCAATTGGAGTATTTTTTTATTATACAAATGTATAATATAATTTGGACAAATTAAATTGGTTGATATGATTATAATGGACTCTTGTTGTCTGAGAAAAAGCTTCGTATTTTTCTTTTTTTTACTCTTTTTCTTTGTGAATATACCAAATCCTGCGTATAGCAAAAATAATCGTGTTATTTTCGACAAAATGCAGTGGTGGCGTGAAGCGCGTTTTGGAATGTTTATTCACTGGGGTGTATATGCCGTTTACGGCAATGTTTATCGTGGAGAAGATATTAATGGGGATATTATTGATTATAACCGGTCGGCTACGGGATATCCGGCGGAATGGATCATGTCTATGGCGAAGATTCCACGAAAAATTTATCGTGAAGCCGCCAATGAATTCGATGCAAAAGATTATGATCCTCGGCAGTGGGTTGAAATTGCGAAGAATGCAGGCATGAAATATATTGTTATCACGTCTAAGCATCACGATGGATTCTGTTTATTTGACAGTAAATATACGGATTGGGATGCTGTCGATGCCTCTCCTGCCCAAAGGGATCTGTTAAAAGATTTGGTTGCAGAAGCTAAGAAAGCCGGGTTAAAAATAGGATTTTATTATTCTCAGAATGTGGATTGGATGCATGAAGGAGGGATGGGAGATATTCCTGAATTGAAAGGAGCAAAATATCCTGAAGAAAAGGTTTTAGAGTATGTTGATAATTTAGTTATCCCTCAAATTCAGGAGTTGGTCGATAATTATGATATAGATAATTTTTGGTATGATATGCCGGGCGCTAATCCGGATCCTGACTTGGCAAAAAAAATTAATGATGCTCTTTTATCATCAAAAGTTGGAGATAAAATTATCGTTAACGATCGTTTGGGCGGTGGGATACCCGGTGATTTTAAAACGCCGGAAACCGATACGCCGGAAATTCCTTACAATGGATATGACACTGAAATAGATTGGGAAGCATGCTCATCCCTACATCATTCATGGGGATATGAAGAAACTCCGGAAAATGATTGGAAAACTCCTGTTTATACAATTAGCAGAATTTTGGAACTGGCCAGTAAAGGAGGAAATTTCTTGTTGAATGTTGGACCTGATAAACATGGAAATATTCCGGTTGAAGCTGTGAACACCTTGCAAGAAGTCGGTAAATGGATGGAAAAGTATGGAGAAACCATTTATGGTACGGTTAAGAATGAATTGGTAAATCCGTTTGGAGATGGTTATGTAACTCAACGGAATCATGATGACGGTTCAATCAGTTGGTTTCTTCATATTCCGGGTGAGTGGAACGATAAGGAGGTTTTTGATCTTCCGGGAGTAATGGAACGTCCGGTAAAAGCAACTATTTATAACTCTGATATTCCGGTTACAGTCATTCAGAAAGCAGATGGACTTCTTCTTACACTGCCATCAATAATTCCTGATAAATATTATTCTGTAATAGAGCTGGTGTTTGCCAAACGACCGGAACAAATCCGGTTTTTACTTCCGACTCATTCTTCCAAAATTACATTGACCCCTTATCAGGCAGTAACGACTGGTGGTTTACTGAAAGATTTTTATCCGTATGCTTTCAAATACTGGTATCTTTCCAGTATGAGGGCAATCTGGAAAGATGTTTATCTCGAACCGGGTGTTTATTCTGTTAGTACTGAAATATCTTCATGGGATTCCGGAAATATTATTTTTGAAACAGACAGTAAAAAATACTGGGATGACGAGTCTGGACAAATTGTTACTGAGCCATATAATGAAAAATACATAGGGAGTTATCCTTTAACCGGAAATTTTCCGGGAATGGAAAGTCTTAATTCCTATTTAAGCTATACATATACTGACGTCAAGATATCAATTCCCAGGAGAGGACTTTATACTTTCAAGATCGGAAGAGAAGTAGATGATAGTAAATTCAATATAATTCAGTTGAGGAATGTTGTTTTAACAAGAGTGAGAGAGTTTCCTGCCGGAATTGATCCTATTGATGATCCTTCTGTTAAAATATATCCTAATCCAGCTAAAGATTATGTTGCAATAAAAACGAATGTTGTTCAGAAAATTCAGATTCTCAATCTTCAGGGTTCAGTGGTAAGGTCTTTTGATTCAAATAATGATGATGTGATAGATGTATCGTCTTTTCCTGCAGGAATTTATTTGGTCAGAGTAGGGGGAAAAATCCATAAACTGATAATACGTTAATTTCCGGATATAATCTGCATTTCGCAAAGTTTGCAATTAAAAGATAATTGTAGTTGATGATTTCCTGTAATAATGGACAGGGGTAGTTTCGGATTATCTGTTTGTCCCTGTTTCTTTGGACAAATACCTGATTGATACCGGATACAATATTTGTTTTGCATCAGTACCGGTTTCTGAGGCATTTTTATCTCCAAAGCAGGTTCAATGGAGTTGACGCCGTGTTGCATGTAGAATTGCTTGGCCTTTTGATTGGAGACATTGGCCGTGTAGTTGAGTTCTGTTTCCGGATAAAGATGGTAAGTCTGCGGTATTTTTGTAAATGATCCCGGAAGTGCGATTTTTCTCATGGAGAGTAAAGCATCTATTCCGTTTCTTCTCATGTCGGAGAGTATTGACGAAGGGATAAACCAATTGCCGGACAGACTGAACTTGAGATCTTGAAATTCAAAAATAGTGTTCCCCAATTTAGAAAGTTGTATGCGGATATTTTCCTGTTGTGGTTTCAGTGATATCTCCTTTTTTAGTTCCGTTGCTACCGTTGCCCGGAAAAGATCTTCGTCGGTAACTGTCAGGCTGAATCCGAAACTGTTTTCCTGTAGTTCGAAATTGACTTTTATTTTTCGTTCGGATGATTTTTTTTGCAGGGATTTTTCAAATTCGTGATCAAAATTCCGGTATACAGTTATTCCTTGTGCCATGCGTGGCATTTCGGCCGGAAAAATCTTATTTTCTTCTACCCGGTTGACACGAAAACCCTGGAGTTCTTTTTTGTCGTTAAGAAAACATAAGCCATCTCCATTGTGGATTTTTTTTCTTCCGGAAATAGTAAAATGGTTATGAAGCAGATCTTTGACATTTCCAATTGCTTCACCAATTGCCTTAGGAGTATTAGGAGACGCCATTTGGGGATCCCTGTCTTTCAGGAAATAATTGGTAAATCCCCGGTTGAAACTTTTTTCAGGGTCAGGATTAAAGAAAAACACACATTTCCCGGAAGAAGAAGGAATATATTCCGGTCGCCGTTCAAAAATTTCGTCCAGTTTTTTCCTGTAATAAGCCGTGATATTCTTTACATAACTCAAATCTTTCAACCGTCCTTCAATTTTGAGGGAAGATACTCCTGCATCCAGAAGTTCTTCAAGATGAGCCGATTGATTCAGGTCTTTCAGAGATAACAGGTATTTGTTGGAAGAAATCGTTTTACCGGCGCCGTCAATCAGAGAATACGGCATGCGGCAATATTGTGCACATTCCCCACGGTTGGCGCTACGATTGGAAAGTACCCGGCTGATATAGCATTGTCCACTGTAACAGACACATAGAGCTCCATGAATAAATACTTCCAAAGGCGTTTTTGTGTTTTTGGAAATAGCTTTGATTTGTTCCAGTGACAATTCCCGTGCCAGGACTATCTGTGAAAACCCGGCTTCTTCCAGAAACCGTATTTTTTCGGGAGTCCGGTTGTCGCACTGCGTGCTTGCATGGATCAGGACGGGGGGGAGGTTCAGGTTCAGGATTCCCATGTCCTGGATGATCAAGGCATCGGCGCCTGCCCTGTAAATATCCCATATTATTTTTTCCGCTTCCGGAAGTTGGGGATCTTCCAGTATTGTGTT
>JAIRZF010000270.1 GCA_031267385.1 Dysgonamonadaceae bacterium
CCGGTATTCGTTCCGCTGTGTACTGTACCGCTTGATTATGCCCGTGTGTACGATGCGTTCTTTAAGCAGGCGTTTTCTTCCGTCGCTGTAAAGTACCTGCCGGGCAAGTCTTTTCACCCGCCCCAGGCTGGATACCGTGTAATATTCTTCAAAACCGGGTACGGGCTTCCATATTTCATCCTCCATATCCGTTAATGAATGATTTTGAAAGGGATAGCGGTACATGGAAGCATCGACAGCCGAACGGATTGTTGTTCTTTTCATAATGCGGACGGCGGTTCATAGCGGCGGTTCATGTTTTCCTGCCTGTCGAAAACAACCCAATACTTTTCGGCAATATCGGGACAATGGGGAGCGATGTGATTCAACAGTTTAAGATACATTGCGCGTCCTTGCGGGGTATCAAGCGTGAAGCAAAGAAGTTCAAACGTCCAGTGGACGCAAACCCGCCACTCAAATGAAAATCCGGTAACTTCACATAGCCGGTTTATCTCGTCTTCGAGGGAAAAGAGTATATCCGGCCGGGTATAATACTGTTGTTTCAGTTTCCAATAAATGTCTGTTTTTTCGTTTGGCATGCCTGTACAATGTTTACCCGATGACAAAACTGTCGTCATCGTCCAATAAAATGCTCCATTTCTTTTTGGGTTGTCTTTGTGGTTGAGAAAGTGGTGGAATCGTTGTCTCCTGCTCTTCATTAATTGTTGTTTTCTGTTTTGCCAAATCCAATTCAATGGCATAGAAAAAATCGGAATGTAATTTCTCAATAAAAGACAATTTACCATTCATAATTTCGCTTGTGTTCTTATTAAACGTGTATTCTGCCTTAATATCAAACAGATAATCCTTATGGGAAAATCCCGGCAGGTATTTTTCATAAAAAGAAATTAACTGTTCCTCTTTTTCCTCAATATCGGATTGAGAATCAAGTATAAGTTTAACAAGAGGATTCTCCTCGGAAAAGGATCTTTTTCTTAAACGGTAAAAGATATCCAGTTTCTCAATCAATCGTGAAGAATAGGTTTTAGTAGTGCCAAGGTCCTGCGGATTATGATAATTGGTAAATTGGTAACATTCAGGTAGCAACAGTACGTATTGCAGATTTTTATCAAAATTGTATTCTAATAATTTCAATCCGGTTTCATAATTTTTTATCACTTTTTGCTGCTTGCGTTCATCCGGAACTGCAGATGGAAGTTGCCTGTCCTTCCATTTTTCCCACTCTCCCCGTATTTCGGACATATTACTTATGCGCTTTACTTTTCCTGTTTCACCCCTTTCGACTTCTATTACAGGATTTATTTCAGTAAAGAGTTGCATTTCCCGAATGGACTCCTTAAAATTATTATGGTCGGCTTCGCCCGTTACATCCGTGACGGAAATTCTCGTTATAATCTTCTTTTTATCAACAATTTGTTTCAAATCAACCATTGCAGTTGATAAAATATGTACCGGCGGATTATTTTTTCCCATTACAAAGCAACTTTTCGTAGTCAACTGGTAATTGCTTGAAAAATTTTGCTGGTTCAGCAAATATATTTCTGTGTCTTTTCCAAATAAAAAATTAAACATGGTAATTCGGTTTTATTTAGTTGAAATTTTTATTCCGGATCAATTAATATGTGTCCACCTATTCGCTTTCGTTTACGGTTATCAGTATTTAAGCGTTTTATTAAAATTTCCTGATAATGTTTCCAAACCTGAAATTCCTCTGATTCTTCCCATAATATTCTTAATTCTGATTGTTTATGAGAAAGTATTTTATTTATACTATCAATCGCCTTTTTTATTAGTGATTTAGATATACTAATTCCTAATTCGGCAGCATTCACTTCTTGAGGAAAATCAGAGCTTCCACTATACAAACCGGCAGCAATTATTTCAGATGCAGCCAAAGCAATCAAACTTTCTTCGCTATCAAGAAATTCTTCCCGTTCTAAGACATAATCAAAAATTTCATTTAATTCGGATTCTGTTGGATCACTAACATATTCATTCAACCAGTCCAATGCACTGTCATTCTCGAAATTTTTATATCCCCAAGCTCCCATTGTTTTCTTTATTTATAAAATCGTCCCAAATCATATCCATGTTCTTTTGCCAGTTGATAATAACTTTTATTAGGATCTTCTCCTATTTTTTGATACAGTTTTTCCCTCAATTCCGCATGATAAAGCAAATCGCAATCTTTTAATCCCTCTTCATCATAAAATTCACCAACAATCATATCTTTACGTCCTTGCATAAATAGACACATTTTCGCAATAGTAATAGGAAATTGGCTGGTTGGAAATAAATCATACTCCGGATACTCCTCATAAATATCATGCAAGATAAAGTGAAGTTCACCCCGCATTAATCGTATTTTTTCATGTGAATCTCCAATGTTTTCCGGAAATTCAACTTTGGTATAGTCTATTTCTTCATGCCTTAGTATTCCATAAGGTAGTTCGTTTGATTTGGAGTCAATATTGAAAACGAATACGCGCGGTATTAATATCTCAAATGTTTGAATATCATTCAGATTATCGTATATTCCTTTATACATTTCTATCAATTGACAGCCGCCAAACAAATCCATGTAATTTTCATGTTCAACAACAATTCCATCTTTGGAGCATTGCTTTTCTACATCAAACAATACCCTGCCTGCTACATATTTGGAATTGGGTAATTCCAAATAAAACAAATCGCCGTAAGTTAATTCTTTCTTTTTTTTCATTTTTATGGACATTTTATAATTTTTTTGAACCATTCAAATTTTGCTTTTGATAAAGCATTAATTTTATTTCTAAACTCAGCACCTACTTTCATTTCTAATGTGCCAAGATTCATAATATAATGTTGTTCTCGTGCTGCCGTTTGAAACGCATTCCAATTTCCAAATGCAAGTACTCTTCTTCTATATCTATTCGGATTTTTTATCATTTTATCTTTAATATGCTGTATCCATCGGGTATCTACTCCCTGCACTGTTTTTCCAACGTAAATATACTTTTTTATTGTGTTATCAAATATTCCATATATTTCAGTTTCTACTGCATCCAAATTATTAAATATTGAAGACTCAAATTTATTATGGACTAATATCCCTATACCGGATACAAAATAATTATGCTCATCTTCAACTTCAAAGTTATAAGTAACAACCTCTTGTCGGATATATTCTATATTCGTAATAAACACAACATCTCCTAATATTGACAATAGTCCCATTCCTGCCGTTAGCTGTTCCGCTTCAATCCAATCACATTCTTCCTCAATCCAAAACCTGTGATTCTTAGTACAACAGATAATATCGCTATCTATATACAATTTTATAAGATTGTCTGTATAACTTTTATATAGTGTTTTCACTTTATTAACCACTACTTGTTTGGTAGCAATATTATATGTATAAACTTCCATTCCTGATTCAATCAATTCTATGAGGATATTGCCTTTTGGCGTTTTTACTAATGTTCCGGCAACGAAACAATGTACAAATCTTGCCAAATCTTCCCAAGTCTCAGCAATTTTTTTAATTGAGGATGAAACACATCTGTTATGTACCAACAATGAACTTTGACCGACAAAGTATGTCTGCCAATCTTTCACTGCAAAACTAAACACTTTCTTTGGATTATAATCATATTCCACAGCGTTTATTTTTTCCGGTGTATTATTTTTCCGGCTTACCGTATCTGTAACTTCCAATTCGGCAGCGATTTTCCAACCGTCCTGCGTAAAAAATGGGTGTTCGGCACTGGTTTCAATCACTTCATCACCTATTTTCAGTTTCAGCGTTACATCTGCTTCGCGCACGATGGTTTCGATTACTTCTTTCAGTCCCGTTTCGCCCGTTTCTTCGTTGTAACTCCAAACTTTATCGTCGACCTTTATTTCTTCAATATTCTTTATTCCAAATTCGGTATGTATCGGAGTTCCGGCAGGGAAACAGGCAAAAACACATGTCTTCAGTAATTTTTTAGCAACATCGTCAATACTGTTTTTTAACGCTTTTTTTGAGAGTTTTTTGAATCCCATTTTACCCAGTCCCTGCAAAGTTTTTTTAGATATGGCTTTCATGCCTGCCTTAATAGTGCCTTTCAAACCCGCTTTTGCTCCTTGCATAGCTGCCGTTCCGGTTCCAAAACTGAATATTCCTACTGCAATCGAAGCCACATCCCAAACAAGAAAACCCGCATTCAATATTGCTCCTCCTACATCGCCGGTCTGAATGTCGTTTATCATGTCCCGTCCGCTGCCCCATATGGGAATCATGCCTTCCAAAAAACCAGCTTCCCCCACACTGTCGCCATGTCCCGCATCGTCCAGTTCCTGTTGCGCCTGTTGCTGCATCGCTTCCACTTCCGTTTGGGCGTCGTCAGGCAAGGGAATCTGTCCGCTGGTCATAAATTCGATTGTGCCTCCGGCTGTACATCTACACTTGCTTCTGCCTATCAATGTTTGTTGCCCCAATATTTTAACCGCCCATGTCTTTTCCCACGGCATGGTTGTGGCGGGAAGGCATGGTTTTTGCGTAACCATACAAATTTTGAAAGAGGGTATGTTTACAAGCGGCGTAAAATCAACCTTTGTAGAAACCAAACATCCATGAATTTTTATGTGCGTATTGAATGTGGGCTTGAAAAAATCGGGAGCCGCTCCCTGGTCGCACATCATCAAAGCGTTCGCGGTAATATATTCCAGTTCGTCCATAACTACATAATATCCGTATCGCTTGAACTTGCTTTTAACGTGCCCGTTCCGGTTATGGTAATATCCTCCGCATTCAGGGACATATCCGTACTTGCCTTGACAGAAATATCTTCGCTGTTACTTTTCAGGCTTAACGATTTGTCGGAAGTAATATCAACAGTCTCTGTTTCGGAAGTAACCGTTATTGATTTTTTCGCCGTCAAACTGAACGTGCCTTCGCCTCCTCCTTCTTTTTCAGGCTCTGCCTTCAGGTTAATGGAATTTCCGGCATTCAGGTTTATGTCTTTGGCTGAAAGCGTTATTGTTCCCGGCGTACTGATGGAAACATTTCCCTTACCATCTAAAAAAACCGTGCTGTTTCCCTTCGGACTAAAGATTTTAGCACTTCCGTCCTCATCGTTCAGCACCACTTCTGTTCCGCTCTTGTCCCGCATGGATTTGATGTGATTCCCCGCTCCGCCGCCGATTCCCTTCCCGTTCTTCCCGTGAAACATCGATCCCATAATGAACGGAAACTCCGGGTTGCCGTCGAAAAAAGACACCAGTACCTTGTCATCTACTTCGGGCACGAATATGTATCCGCGATTTTCAGGTCCGCCCGCCTCCGGCATCATCATCGGCAGCCAGTACTTGCAGTCCTGTTCGTCGAAATCAAATTTCACCTG
>JAIRZF010000271.1 GCA_031267385.1 Dysgonamonadaceae bacterium
CCGTTTTTTAAGGGCATCCCCAAGAAAAAGAATTGGGCGATGGGTACAAGGCTGTTTATGTCGCTGGCGGACATGCTCAATATGCTGAAGTTTGTGCGTCTGCGGTTTACGCGGCAGTGATTATTTGCGCCATATGGCATGTCGGCGATACAGATCGGCGCTATGCCAAAAAATTCCCAAAGAAAGGCATTGTGAAGCTGCATGATTAATAATTCTGTGAAAGAAGTGAAAGAAAAACCCGACTATGCAAACTGGATACCGATTAAGCTGATGTTTCTGTTTTGTGCCGTCTCCTGCGTTCTTGCCGTGCTGTTTCTATTGAGTTTTCTGCTGAACGGCGGCATAGCGGTTCTGCTCGCCAGAACAATTCTTGCGGGGTGAAATGAAAAGTTAAATTCTATCTTGTAAAATTAAATTCCACCAGAGATGAATTTTTTGAGAAAAAAAGTTTATCTCTGGCTTTTTTGTGTTATCATAGTGTTGAAAACTACTAATTCACCAAATTTTGGAGCGCAAACCAGTGTGAGTGCCATTTAGCCATTTTTTTGAAATACTAAATTCCACCCTGTTTTGTTTTGATTTTTAGTGATGCTGGTGTGTTTTTATTGTTTTATTTTAAAAGCTCCGGGCGCAGAATGATATCATTTGGTGGAATAAGGACTGCGCCTGGCAGGTCTAAAATTTTCTGACCATGAAGCATGCGAAACATTTCAAAAGGAGAGTGATCTCCTGGATTTGCTCTTTTGTATGAGTTGATTGGTTCATTGCTAAATCAATCTGCTCTTGCGTAAGTTCATCAAGTGAAGTTCCCTTAGGGAGAATTCGACGTATAAATTCGTGGTTATTTTCGGCGGCTCCTTTTTGATAGGGAGCCGCCGGATCACAGTAGAATACCCTTGTACGAAGATTATTTTCGGCATCCATCTCAATGGATTGTGGGTCAGAGAATTCACTTCCGTTGTCTCCTAATAGTACTGGAAAAAGTTTTATGAATCTATCTGGTCTCAACTCCCGGTAAAGCTTTTCAAATATCATAAAAACAGAAGCGGCTGTATTGCGATCACGAAGAAAGGCAAGCATAAATTCTGCTTTCACAAAGTGAATGGTGAGTAAGACCTTCCCACCTTTTTTACCCTCAACAGAATCGATTTGTACGACTGGGCAATCCGGATATCCTTCCAAAAAATCAAGAAAATCAGTGTAGGTACGTCCGATTCGACAGGAGCGGTCTACTTTATAAGAATCGTGTTTGGAATCCCTTGGTTGATACCGCACCTTTCTTGGGAGGTCGAGATTACGTGCTGAAAAAACACCTTGATCTACATAGTTATAGATAGTTTTCTCTGAAAACATGACTGCGCCTGGATTCGAGGTGCAAATATGGTGTATGGATTGTCCTTTCTGTATGAGAGGTGAAAGGAAAGCATCCGGAGAAAGAGCTTCCTCTTCTGAAATACAGATTCCAGATCGAACTTCAGAGCGAACCAGTAGATATTCTTGTTGTACAGCGACTGCAGAATAGATTCGCTTTTCTAGTGTGCAACGAGTTCTTTTTTTACATCCGTTACAAACATAGGGAGGTTTGTGTATCTCAGAACAGTACACTTTAAAATAATCCTGACAATTGAGATGGCATTTTGAACATTGGGAGCAGGATTTAGTATGCTGACAATTGGAATCGGAGCAAAGTTTTGTGTTTGGACAATGAAAACGGTTCGCACAGTCATGAAAAGATTGCCCAAAACATCCCTGTTTCTGGTAAATCAAGTGATTACGAACTTCCTTAGAGATGGTGGTACAATCTCGATCCAGTCGCCGTCCAATCTCTTTAAAAGAAGCAGATTGGTCAAGCATGGATTTGATCATAGATCTTTCTTCCATTGTTAAATATTTATTCTTGTTCATCATTCTGGTATCCTCCTTGAAACATACCAGCATCACAACATAAGAATATAACATAACTTGCAAAATTAAAATCCATCTTTTTATCTGTAAGAATAAATTCTACCTTGAAGCGAGCGGTTCTTTCTCAGTATTGGGTATGCGGACGTAAAAAAATTATTCACAATGACGTTGGCGCTACAGCAAATCCTTCAGAGAAAAATCCGGGTTATTGTTGGCGAACGCCAATTTACACTTTTTGGTCAGATTGGGCAGGCCGGCCCGACCGTACAGTGTTCGCTTTATCAATTTAAACTTGTTGTTATTCCCTTCAACAAATCCCGAGCTTACATCCATGGAGACCGCGTTTTTTACGGGAGCAATGTCTTTTTTGATTCCGGCGCAGAAGCCGGCGATTTTTGAATCCTGGTACTTTAAGATATATTCATCAACTGCATCGGAATCCTTTCCCATGATGACAGCGTGGAATTCCGAAAACATTTTTTCCGTCATTTCCACAACAGGGTACGTTTCCCTGATTTTATCAATATAGCGTCCGATTGTTTCATCCCGTTCTTTTTTGGGGTCTATCGTAAGAATATATTTCAGCAGACCGCTCCGTTTTATGACGGTGACATCATCCGGATAAAGCCATTCCATATAGTGCAGGGGCGGTTTCACTTTGCGATCCGGGAAATTGTTCATGCTTATGTTGTAAATATGTCTCCATAATGTTGCCGTCTTCCCTTTATAGCCCTTTCGCACAACGTAATGGTAAATGATGTCGTCACCGTATCCGTCCCGCTGCATTTTGTAGATGATATTCAAATAATCGTCCGCCTGCGTTGGCCGCTTCGCGCGGCTTTGTATTGAATCAAGACGTTGAATTTCATCCTCCGTCATTCGCATATATTTCGAAGCCGTATGGTGCGCTATCCCAAAGGCAAGCGCCACTCGGTTGACATTTGCGGCATCCGAATTTTCGGCGTAAGCCTGTATCCGGCGGACTAATTCCTGTTTTTTTTACCCTTTCCCATCCTTGATTTGTACTGCCCGGAACTCAGATCACGATTCTTGTTGTCATATTCGAGCATTGATCCGTCCGGGTTTCGCGGCGGGGAATTGTCATACCCGACAGCGTTCATGACCTTTTCATCGGGAGCTTTCAATGCGTTGGTCTTTTGGGGAGGCGTATCAAGTATGCCGCCGTCCCTTATAAATATCTCTGCCGGAATTTCATCCTTAAAGATATCCTTCAACCTGTCTATGAGGTTTTGAAGCAGATGGAACCGATCCGCAACCTGTATGCATTCGGGTATCACATCTTTGATCGCTTTCGCGTACGCGCTTGCCCTGTCCCTTGCCACAAGCCTGACTTTCCTGTGGTCTTTCAGCCACTCACGAAATGTTTTTCCGTCACGGTCTTCCAGGAGCGCGATCAATTGACGCGTTTTCATATCATAGATCGCGGTTGCGTAACTTCGGCCTTTTCTGGTTGCCACATCGTCAACGCCAATCTCCTCTATGTCGGGATTGTCAACAAATTCAATTTGATTATATAATCGTTGAATCGTATCATTGCTTACCGTAACCCCGATCAATGAAAGCACTTTGCTCGCGCCTTCGTTGCTTAAGAACATGGATACGCCTAAAATCAATTGGTTCAGGGCATCTGTTCTGACCGCCGACATCTTTACAAACGGCAACGGTTCCGTAAAGACTTTCCGGTCGCATTCCGGATTGCCGCATTCGTATTTGTAAATATTTGCGTTCAGATATGCCTGTTTGCCGCGCAAAGGCGTGTCCTGTATTGTTCTTTCGTAAGTCGAATGCAGCTCTCTGCTTTCTTTGCCGCAGTTCGGGCATACGCAGACGTGTGGGTCTGATTTTATGAAGATGTTCACCGTTTCAGCGTCTTCCCTGACATCGTAAATGAAGTGATCTTTATCAAGAAGCAAGTTGAAATCCTCTTTCTTTTGGTACTTCAAAGTCGCCTCCTCCTTTACGTTTGATAATTCCATTATATCATATGTACCCAAATTTAAGAATATAATATGCAAAAAAATTGAAACCTATGAGCCTTTTATCAATTCTCCTTATCTGCTCTTACCCAAAGTTAAGAAAGAACCAAAAGAATTACTAAAGCTAAGAGAGCAAGGTGTTTTTTTAGGAAAAATATCTATTCATTGTGTCATCAGCGAGGAAATCGTTGGAAGACTATATGATTTCCTGGAATATTTTGAATATGAGGGAGTTGACAGTGTTATCTTATGCTATCCATGGTATATTTCAGAGAAAACATCTTCTAAAATGGATAATTATTATTCAGAATTTATAGGTACTTTAGAGAAAGACAATTCTAGTTGGCATGCGTTCAAATATAAACTGCCAACTCAGTATTATAATGAATTATTAAGAGATAAGTCAAAGATAATGGAAAGAGCATGGAAAATGCAGGTCAAATTCCAGCCTGATTTAAGTGATAAAAAGACCTGGTTTTTTCTACAGGATGAGTTGCCCTTAAATCATTATCGATGTTTTTCTGTTGCAGATAGATTAGACATTCTCCCAGATGGCTCTGTATCATCGTGTAAGCATTTTCCAGAGATGGTTGTTGGAAATCTTAAGGATGGTTCAGTATCTGATATATGGCATAATGAGAAATACTCAGAAATAAGAGAGGCAATCCAAAATCAATTAATGCCCGTTTGTACAAAGTGTAATAATTTGTATTTGCATGGAAAGAAGTGTATTTATGAAAAATAATCGAAAGCCAACTGTAGCAATTGTTAAGGTGGAACGAGAAATAAAAGAGTCACTGGATGACGTATTGAAATTATTATCCGGAATAGAGTCTTATATTTTACCGTTTCAAACAGTGTTAATAAAACCTAACTGGGTCTCGAATCAATCTTATGATACCG
>JAIRZF010000310.1 GCA_031267385.1 Dysgonamonadaceae bacterium
CCTTTTATCAACAGGATTAACGGAATTCATCAAAAATTCATCATATCGAACTCGTTTTTCGTGACCCTCCGCTTTTTTTATTTTATATAAAGCCGTTCTATTAGAGTCATTTTTAAGCAGTTCGCCATTCCTGAAGATATCAGTAAATTTAGTATGCCATAATCCATCCAAGTCTCTATGTGATATTCTCTTAGGGATTCCGTGATCAGAAATTTTTATGCAATTATCTTCTTTTATCATCCATCCGCAATGTATTTCGGAATTTTGAAAAAAATTCAAATACTCTCTTTTAAGACTTAAATCTCTCAGCGAATATCTGTCATCCGATATTTGTGTCATTTTCCCGAAACTCATTATTTCCAGAACATTCCGGATAGCTCCTTTAACGGATGTAGCAGGAATAAAATATTTTTCGCCGATTTTACTAAAAGATGTATATTCCGCATTTTTTGCATCCGCATCTACTCTCGTATGTCCATTACGCACAAAAATCGGAGAATGTGCGGTAATCTTTAATTCAATTTCACCGCTTTCCCCGTCTTCGAATGGAATATCATGAGAAATCTTATCCGCCCACTCCGGGAAAAAGACTTTATCGTTCAATGGCACAAAATTAAATGGCGCTTTTATTGTTAACATGTTATTTTCCTCCTTATTATTAATTATTTATATTCAAAACCAACAAAAACCAACGGACCCGGATTAAACACCTCCATTCCTTCACACAGTTCATCAGGCTCAGATTTCCAGTATTGTTCAAATTTCAGCTTTGACGCTTTAATTCTATTTGGAATGAAGAACTTGATAGAAGCCTTATCTCTATGAAATTCGTTCAAATCATATTCCGTGACAATATATGCTCCGTCAGTATATTTTATACTGTATGATTTTTCAAAACCTCCCTCTTCCTTACAATATAATTGCCCTTCAATAATAAAAGGATTATCATTCTCATCAATTGACAATTCTCTGTTTAATACCGTCGGATTATGAAACTCCAGTGGACAATCGCTGTCGCTCATCCATATATATCCGATGTATTTTTTGTCGTTTGGTATATCTACAATTTTTTTCATAACAATTAATTTATTCTTTTATAGTCAAACTTCCCGAAAAACATCCGTGCCCTCTATTAACGCCGCCGCCAAGAGGAAGCATCCCTGTTGTTATATCATTAAAGGCTGATTCCAAAGCCTGTTTAATTTTTTTCTTATCGTCCGATTCTTTATCTATATCGTCCTGTGAACGCGCCTGTCCGTTCCGGTCATTAGGCTCAACCTTAAACGCATTTTTATTTACTAAAATCTCCAGCTTATACTCTTGTCCTCCGCCATAAACCGTCTTTTCGGAAAATAGAGCGCCGTCCATAGCTCCACCGGTAAAGCGGTCTATTGCCACATGATTTAACAGTTTTAATTGCGTTTTGTCCGTCTTGTATTCATCCTCAATCAAGTCGGAAAAAATAACATTTCCCCGCTTACTTTCATTTTCATTCTCAAGGGTATAGCCGAAAAGCGCTTTTATTGCGTTATTCTTGACGCCGACTTTTGCATTTATGTCGGTTTCGTACTTGCCGTTGGACTCTTTAATCGTATATCCGTTCAGTTTATTATAATAAAAGGTAACTCTGTGGGATATAGCTCCTTTGACGGAAGTTGCCGGAATTAGAATGTATTTATGCTGAAATTCAGGCGCTTCACCTTTCTCAAAATTCCATTTGATACTTGTTTCCGAAACCGGTGTCATATCTGCGTCACCATCTCCGAAACCGGATCCAAAGAGGAAAAAGTCATCGGGTTTGAGCCGCAATTCGTATTTTATCCAATCGTCATCCTTTATTGTTGGTGTCAGATCCGGCTTGTCAGCCCAGAATGTTTCATCATTGAGTGATGACGTTTTATTCAGATATTCTTTTCTTTTCACTTCATCTGTCAAATCAAGTATCGCTTTTTTACACTCCACAATGCTGATCCGACCAAACCCTTTTCGGGTTCCCGAACCGATTCTAAATGTATCGGAGGCCAATTCATTTAAAACAGCCTCGAAATCAGCTTCATTACTCCCATCGGAAAGCATTTCTATTTCAAAACAAAAATGAGTTCCTTTATATACCACCTCTTCGTCGAATTTTCCGGTCTGTTTATTCACGCCTTTCCCGTCAATGGCAACATGCTGCCTTACCGGCAGTTCGTCGAAAAATTTCAGGTAATCACTTTTTGATTCGTCTGATATCAAACCCTCAGCTACCTGCCTGTCTTTATCAACAAGATAAGCTGATGAAAATATAATTTCCGACCCTTTTCCGGATTTATCAATATCATCCTCTGCCGAATAGCCAAAGAACGTTTTTGACTTTTCCTCTCCAAGAGCATGCCTGATTACACCGGCAATAGCCGTTCCCGGAATATAGGGAAGTCCGTTCATATCCCGAACGATAAGCGCGTCAGTTACAACGTCCTTTTCCCCCGAACTCACCGCCAAAGGGGTTTCCGCTTTAATTACTATACGAGCTATCAAACGATGAGTATATTTATTTTTCTTATAATTTTTATCCATAATCATTTCCTCCTTGATATTTTAGCCATCTCTGCCGCTAAATTAATAATTACATTCCGTACATCCTTATCATTAAAATTTTGAATTGCTAATACGCTATCAAAAAATTCTTTGAACTTTTTCAACCGTCCCCGCTCTTCCCACTTATCTTTAGCTACACCATGCATAAGATATCCATCCATACCAAACAAAGCCGCTTCAAAATCCGTTCTGTTTTTCGCTTGCATTGCAATACTGCGGATCGTTCCCCATTGAGAAGCAAAAGATTCGTCGACAAAGACCGATTTCTTGCTTTCAGCGCCGACAAAACCATTCACTTTTTCATAAAGCATTCGTTCTTTGTCCGTTTCTTTCTTTTTATTTTCCAGATATTTATACAAAGGATGATCGAATGGTTTCTCGTTTTCCTTCTTTTTATCATCCTTTTTTATTTTCTGCAAAGAATATAAAGAATATAAAGCCTTACCATTTTCAATTTCTCCATCCTTTGCTTTCAGAAAATCCGGATTAATAATAATTTTTCCAAAACCTTCATTTAGATATTTCCCAACAAATGTATTCTGAGGATACGTCAGTTTACTTTCCGAATCTTTACGCGCAATATAAAAAACGCTGCCTTTTTCAATGCCGCAACGGTCGGTATCACGGGCTTGACGTTTCGCATTCCATGGAGCATACTGAAATGTGCGTATCTGCGTCTTCTTCCAGTCGATTTTACCTCCTATGAATCCCAAATCCTGTTCCGCGTCGGGACTAAATGTAGGCAGTCCGTATTCATCTAAAAAAATCAAACGGGAATCGGCATATACCAATGCGAAATCAGGATTATCCGGCATTTTTTCAATATAAACATCCGGTTCTGTTACCTCTTCAATTTTCACTAATCCATACTGGGCTGTCCGGGAGCGACCGATTCTTCTTATTCCGATTAAAGCTGCTTTTATTTCGGATTCGAATAATTCATCGTCCATAGTTACATCAAATATCCAGACACTATCGGACAACAAAGATTCATATCCGAACATTTTCTCATCTGCCGACCGACGTTTTGCCCTGTCGTATGCCGATTTTATGGCAAATGATTTTTCAACGGGAACCTCTCTTAATGTCTTATTTTCAAATACGTAAAAACCTGTACGGCACTGTTTCGGCTGAAAATCCAGATATTTTTCATCATCATGTTTTTTCACTTCGTGATAAATATAAAATCCATCTTGATTATTCAACTTCGGCTTGTAATAGGATGCGGGAATACGAATAGACCGTTTTAACCGTTCTTCATTTTCACCATTCTTCACGACTTCGGCAGGATGCGCATCACCGAATCTAATTTTCCCGGAATGAAAAACCTTTAACGAATCATCTTTGCCTAATCTGTCGGGCTTATTTTTATCATAATATAATTCCCCCGCAGCAATTCCTAAAAAATTGTTCCCGGGAATAAAATCAAGCGTTTCCTGATTTCCTTCCGTTGCCGCTTTTTGATTCAAAACAACATCGGTTAATAATGTACATTTAAAATATAATGTTTTCATGACAGTTCCTCCTTTATTACCTTCGGTGATACAATCTCTATGGAGCATCGCCCCAAACCACGGTTTCTGTTTTGACCTAACCGTTTGATGTACAACAGTGCATCTTTAAACAAATCAAGATATCCGTCAGGCACATCCAATATCTCTCCCGTTAATTCACATGGAACAGTCACTTCCATTTTTCGCAGACTATGCTCTTCCGCAACACCATCTTCCCCGATAGCGGTCGATGCAATGGTATGATATAAATACTCTTGCAAATGATTATCCGCAATATGCGTTTTCAGTTCTTTTTCCAATTCGACATTCGTAAAGAAACAACATCCCTGTTTATCAAAGGACATCTCTCCTTCTCCATCTTTTTTCTTTTTTGCTTCACTGCCAAGAAGTTTCTCCAAATCCATATCTGCATATTTTTCATCAAATTCTTTTATGTCTTCGAGAGCTTCCTTTATCAATCCTTTAATGGTTTTTCCCGGAATAAAAGGCAATTTGTTTTTATCTTTTATAACCAACAAATCCAAATCAGCGCCTGAACTCAGACCGGAACCGCAATGCCAGTCGCTAAAAAAAACAATTTTATAAGTAATATCCATAATTAGTCCTCCTTTTTATTTTTTGTCTCGGTTTGTAATATTGATGCCAATGATAGCATATCATAAAAGGGTATAATCACATGATCCGTGGCATTTAACTTTTCATATTTTTCCAAATCAAAATCTTTTGCCTGACGATTGACCGCTCTCAGACGTTTCATTTTCTGATTGGCGGCGTCAATGTTGTCAAACAACATTTCAACCCATTGACGCAAATGAGATTTGATCGACGAGCCTCCAAGTTTGGTCGTTCCACTTATAAGACAATCAAGTTTAGCTGTACATTTTTCTTTATGAATGTCCATTGCTCTGTTTCCACAATAGTAAGGGCCCGCTTCAAAGCTAAGATTTGGCTTGGGAGTTAATTCCCGCTCCGCTATTTTGTCAAAATTTTCCACAAAACTGTCCTGCACTTTATGAAAAAATAAACATGACGGAGCCAATTTCTCATCAATCTTTTTCGCGGCATTTTTTGCTCTCGAACAAAGCGTTTCCGCAAGGTGAACCGCATAATGAAACGGATAAGAGGATTTCACAAATGCAATACCGGCACAAACAGTTAAACCCTGATTTATCAGTTTCTGATTTTCCGTTTTTTTCAAAACAATAGTTTCAAACTGCTTTTTAGATTCTTTTTCAAACTTTTCTATAAAACATTTTGTATAATCTATTGCCAAATCAGCACGACAAATTAAGGTCATATCATCTCCGCTAAGCACTACCGGACGCAACGGTATTACTTTTGAGGCGAATTTATCTTTTACCTTTTCATAAGCCGCATTTGCTGCAATTTTTGTTATATCATCAAGCATACCTGAAAATCTTTTCATGTCTTCTTTGTCATCACCGACAGCCCTAACGATATTTCCGATTCCATTACCATCTGCATGAATAACGGCAATCCAATTATTCTTTCCCGTTATTTTATCAATATCGTATGCGATTTGCTTATCCGTCAAATTTATCCCGAAAGATCTTTCAGCAAGTTTCTTGACTGCATTATATTGCTCTTTTTTATCAGAAGCTTCGTCTATCAGAACGTTATCTTCTTCTTTAACGGCGGGCAATCCCGTAGCCGGAGAACGCTTTATTGCCATTAGTCCCAAAGTCATCGGGCGAACTTGCCTGTTTCGCTGGTTTATAAGCAATTTTTCCAGATTATCAGCCTGATTTTTATAATCGCTTAAATCATCCTTCAATTTAACGACAGCCTGACTGATTGTTATTCCGGGAGCCATCGTCATCACTTTTTTCGGAAAATTCAATGCCGCTTTTTCACAATCTTCTTTATTATTGAAGATGTGCTTTATATTTCCGGCAGCCCTAACGATGGATTCTCCATTTTTTTCATATTCCTTGAAAGCTGTCGTACATATATCAGCGACTATTTCGCTGGCGCCCACAATTTCTTTCAGTTTGTTTGTCTGAAAGATAAAATCCTGTATCCCCTGAACGGATGCTCCATAGAGATACTTCACTGTTTTGTTCCTGTTTTCATCACTATTGTCCATAAATTGAATCTTTATATTAAACATCTATCCTATATTTTCCGAAACCGTATGTCAGGTGGTTGCCTGCGCCCAACTGTTCCATGTATTTTAATAACGTAATGTAAGGTTTGTAGTTACCTCGGAATGTCATATCGCCGATGAAGCCGGTGAGAGGGATGCGGGTTTCATTGCTGTTTTTACGGCGTGAACTTTTCAGTTCTATCCGTTTCAGGTATATTTCCTCTATCTCCGGATTGGCGGCTTGTTCCAGCGCGGCATCCATGTGTTCGTGCGATTGGTTATATCGCTCCGTGTCATGTGGAACGGCATACAGAGCATGCAGTTTCTCCAAACGATATGCGGCGGTTCTCACGAGTTGGTAAAAACTTGGGAACAGATTACTTTTTTCCTGATAACCGGGTGGTTCCGAACGGTTACGCTGTTTTATCAGACTGACGGGCGATTCGAATACAATCCGTATGCAGCCCGACTGCGTCGAT
>JAIRZF010000332.1 GCA_031267385.1 Dysgonamonadaceae bacterium
ATCGTCAACCTTATTGCTCACAACAAAAAACTTCCAATGGCGCATTTGGCTATTAAACTGCTCCTCACTTTTTATAAGGTCTAAATAATCTTCGACCTGACGAAATTGTTCCTTTCCAATTGTTACTGTTGGTCTTTTAAGCTCGATGATAATATTCTCTTCTAACATATCAGAAAGATTCTGAGTATCGGGTATTTTACGTTTTCTACACATGAAAATATCCGGCCTTCTCAAACGCTCATCGGAATTGATATATCCCTCTTTTTTTATCCCGTCAAGCAAATATAAATAGTTTGATAATGCCTTTTCAAATGTATCATCAGCAGATACTAAATGGAATTGCTCTCCGAATAGCCAATAATTGTCTTCAATTGCTTTTTGGATATGTTCTCGTTCTGTTGAAAATTTCTTCAAATCGAATACTAATCCTTTAAGCATTTCAACAACGAGGTAGCGATTCTGAATCATTCTAATAGTTCTTAGAATCTTATTAAGAGAAGTTGTTTGTAAAGTATTCGCTAATTGCTCCCGTTCTTCCGAAGTTAGTCTTACGACATCTCCCAGAATAGTTAGTATATTTTCCCGTTCATCAGTATCTAAAAGAAGATTAAGAAAACCGACACACGTCTTTTGCTGCTCCTTTTTTAATCCTTTGAAAATTTTCGGCTGTATGCAGTAAATTTCTTTGATAACGTTAAGCAAATCCCTTTTTCGCTCTTGGTCATACATGTTATTTTTGAAAACAGGTAAAATCCTTTCCGATTCATAATTAGTGAGTAATTTTTCCGCTGCTTTTTCCCTTACAAATAATTTTTGTTTTTCTTCCAATAACGATTGCAGTTTCTTAATCAATCGTTTATAAACAATATCGCCTTGATTTTTCGCTCCGTCTGTTCGTGTAGATTCTTCCCCTTCTTTTTCAAAGACGAAATGATCAAAGTATGGTGATTCTACATACAAACTATGATAAAAATCAATAGCATTATTATTGAAAGACGTTAAAATCTTACCGACTTCATATTTGCTCGTATTCAAAAGGTAGTAATAACTTTTATCGCCAATCTTTTTCATCCACCTAACATATGAAACAGTAAAAACAACATCATTATTACTCCAATCTTTTATGTGTAGTAGAGTTACATCATCTTCACCTATGATATGCTCATAGGCAATAGACTCTCCATTAATTTTTATGGAATATCCTTTATCTTTATTTAAGTGCAAAAACCATCCAAATTCTTGCGCAATATACTCAGTGAAATGCTCAGAATGAAAACTTTGAGCAGATACACTTTTATCAAGATCATAAAGATGCAAGTCCGTTCCCGATACGCCTTCTCCTAAAATAACCTTATTATCATCTTCATAAACATCTTTACTTGACTTATGAATAGTTATTTCATATTTCAGTAATTTGTCATTCTCATCTAAAAATCGTGTTTCCCAAACGGCTTTAGCGGCAAACATTGTCAGATACTGTAAAAGTTGAAACATGAGCCAATTCATTAGTATTAAACCTTATATCAACAATAGATGCTTTTGCATCAAAGCCATTCCAGATTAACTCGGCAATTGCCTGCCGATAATCAGACGGAATACCTGCATTTTCAATACTTTTATCGCTTGTGCTTATTTTATTCTTCATAATGCAACTATTAATTTAACGGCTTAATTCCTAATTCGTTATTTTTTTTGATGAAACAAGTAATTCTCTAACATCTACGTTTAGAACTTTGGCAATTTCCATAAGGGTTTCCAATGATGGATGTGATTCGTTAGTACACCAACGGGAAACAGTATTCATTTTTTCCTAAAGTTTCAGCCAATCATTTTCCAGTATACCTTTGTTCAACAAGCATAATCTTCAATCTATTAATTTGTTCCATCCGTATAATCTTTGATGTATTTTACAAAGATATTGATTTGGATTGAAAAATATATCTATTTATTCTTTTAGTTTTCAACAAAGTGTTAAATCACAAATCATTTCATCCGCAATAATACACACTATTCGTACCGGAACTTTGCTATTTATTGACGAAAGAGAAATAATCACAGGATCAGTAAGGCAAAAAGACTGTCTCAAATGGGCATCAGTCCCTGTTTATCCGGCGAATTTTTATTTTCCGGTTGTTGTTTTCCGGATTTCGCTCATTTTTTCGGAAACCGGAATGTCTCGGGCTGCCTTTCGGCCCGGCGCCAACAGAATCCGGAAGCGGATTTTTCGTAATCGTCGTTTCAAGGAATTTTTCTATCCGTTGAAAACTACCCAGATCGCGTTCACTCACCAGGGTGACGGCTGCTCCCACTGCATTGGCCCGAGCCGTACGTCCGATACGATGAATATAATCTTCGGGATGACGAGGCACATCGAAATTAATAATTAAACCGATGTCCTCGATGTCGATGCCGCGTGATACAATATCTGTGGCCACCAGAACATCAATTTTCTTATTCTTAAAATCAAGCATCACCGATTCACGTTGTTCCTGTTCAATGTCGGAATGCATTGCAGCAACATTGAAGTTCATCCTTTTCAACGAAAAAGTCAGATCTTTTACTTTCTGTTTTGACGAAGAAAATATAATCACCTTACTATCATCCTTTTTATTGAAAATTGCCCTGACGATATTTATTTTTTGTTTTTCGTAACATATATAAGCCGATTGCCGGATGGATTCATTGGGTTTCGAGACCATAATATCCACTTCTACCGGCTTGTGCAGTATTTTCCTGGCCAATTGCCGGATTTTAGGAGGCAACGTGGCCGAAAACAATAATGTTTGCCGTTTTACCGGGAGTTTTTTGACAATCTGCATGATATCATCGAAAAAGCCCATGTCCAGCATACGGTCAGCTTCGTCTAATATAAAGTGACTCACTCCGGAAAAGTCGATGTTACTGTGAGCCATATGCGAAATGAGTCGCCCCGGAGTGGCAATCACAACATCAGCTCCCATTTGCAACCCGCGTTTTTGCTGTTCCCAGCCAACCCCGTCTCCGCCGCCATAGACTACGATTGTCGAGATGGGCAAAAAATAGGAAAATCCTTCGAACTGCATATCAATTTGTTGCGCCAGTTCCCTGGTCGGCACCATGATTATCGCTTTTATGGCATTTTCCTGATTACCCTCCTGCAATAACCTGTTCAACAAAGGCAAAGTATAAGCTGCCGTTTTTCCTGTACCGGTCTGGGCGCATCCAATGATATCCTTTCCCTCCAATATCACCGGGATAGTCGCTTCCTGGACTGGTGTCATCTCATGGAAATTCATCGAATCAAGTCCCTGAAGTACTTTTTCGTCTAATTGTATTTCTGAAAATTTCATTTTTTTCTTTCTAACTCAGGTACAAAGGTACTGATTTTATTTTTAATGTAATATTTATTGGAAAATATCGGAAAATCATAACAAAATCCTAACTTTGCCGTTATTTTTATAAATGAGAACTTTAAGGATTGTTTTCAGGATTATTTTGATTCTCCTGCTGGTATTTTATGTATTACCGGTGGTGGTGTTTCAAGTCCCTTATTTTCAGAAAAAAATATCCGAAAAAGCTTCGAAAGAATTACGTGAAAAATTAGGCGTCGATGTTAAAATAGGTCACGTTAACTTCGAACTCTTCAACAAGATCATCCTCAAAGATTTATACCTGGAGGATCAGAATGGAGATACTCTTTTCCAGGCCGGACGACTGGGAGCAGGCTTTGAGTTCCTCCCGCTGTTAAAGGGCAGGTTACGTTTCGAAACGGTGCAGTTATTCAGTTTTCAGTTTAACCTGAATAGAGAAAACGCGGACTCACCTCTCAACCTGCAATTTGTCCTGGACGCTTTCGCAGACAGGGATACGACAAAAAAAGATCTCAGGATTGACTTGCAAATAAAAAAGTTGAATATCAGAAGAGGTCATTTTTCTTATCGTGTTAAAGATAAACCTGAAACTCCTGATAAATTCAATTCATCGGATGTAAAAATCAAAGACCTGTCGGCAAAAATCAAGATCCATACTTTCACAAAAGATCAACTCATCGCTGATTTTCAGAACCTCGCTTTTTCCGAAAAATCAGGATTTGAAGTTCAACGACTCTCTTTCGACATTCAGGCAAACAACGACAGTATAAAAGCCGGGAACCTGAAAATCAAGCTTCCTAATTCGATCCTTGCCCTCGAGGAAATCGTAGCCGGATTCAAAGAAGCGGAGCGCCCGGAAAACGACCTGTCCAATGCCTTGTTCAAGCTCCGGATAGAACCGTCGACCATTCAAATGAAAGACTTTAAGGCGTTTCTTCCTATTTTTTCAAATTTCAAAGACGTCATGACCATTGAAGGATCCCTGTCCGGAAACGCAAATCATCTGGAGTTGATGGGGCTGTCGATCCGGGATAAAAAGAATTTGCAACTCAACGCCAATATTGAATTGGAAAACAGTACCGATCCCAACCATATTTTTGTCAAAGGAGAAATTGAAGATCTATACTTCTCCTCCGAAAGTATCGAAAAAATGGCACACAATTTCAGTAAGGATCCGGTAAGCCTGCCGCAACAAATTTTCCGGTTGGGAAATATCTATTTTAAGGGAAATGTCTCCGGTTTTTTTCATCATCTGAGCGCTCATGGAATTTTCAAAACCGACATAGGCGCTGTAAATACGGATGTCAACATCGGAAGAGACGAGCATTTTTTTATCAATGGGAATATTGCATCCCAAAAGCTTGACATCAATCGTTTGATGAACAGTACGGATTATGGAATCGCCGGTTTTAACATAAAAATCAACGCGACGCAAGGAGTTAGTAAAAAATTCTCCGGAAACATCAATGCTCTTGTCGAAAAATTTGAATATAAAGGCTATTCTTATGAAAATATGAGCATCGTCGGAGCATTTACTCCTCAAAGTTTCTCCGGGAAATTTAATTTGGATAGCCGGGAAGGTAAAATCGACGCTGAAGGCCTGTTTGTGTTGAAAGGTGAAAAGTCAGAATTTAATTTTTATGCCGGGGTAGAACATATGTTATTGGACAAGCTGAATTTGAGTAAAAAATACAAAAATTCGGATCTTTCATTCAAAGTCAAAGCCAATTTCACAGGGGATAATCCCGACAACCTGATTGGAGACGTTTTCCTTTCTGATGTGAAATTCAGTACAGATAAAGGCGGTTATTACCTCGATACTTTCAATATTATCGCAAACCGGATGGAAAATGAAAAATTACTGATACTGAAATCCGATCTGATAAACGGTGAAATCCGGGGACTTTATTCTTTTCCGAGCATTATTCCTTCCATAAGCCGCTTACTGAGTGGTTATCTCCCATCTTTCTTCCACTTTACAAAACCTCAAAAAACGGAGAATCCGAATAATTTTTCAATCAATCTAACAATTGAAGATACTCAGGAATTTTCACTCATCCTCGATCTGCCTTTCGTATTATTCAACAAAACCAGACTGGTCGGACAGTACAATAGTGTATACGATAAATTCCGGCTGGAACTGTATTCTCCCCGGATGAATTACAGGAATATGATGATCGAATCGGGCGCCATCCTGGCCGAAAATCCCGAAAATACTATAAAAGTAAATGTCAGTGGTGTCGGTTTGCAGAAAAACGATCGGAAATTGCCGTTCTCACTGTCTCTTAATGCCGCAAATGATGATCTGGATGCCGCTTTCAAATGGGACAGTAACATGGAAAACATGTATCTGGGAAACCTGGCATTTCGGACACATTTTTCAAGAGAAAGTGAAAATTCTCCTTTGAAAACCAATATCGACCTGTACGAAACAAGTGCAATATTCAACAATGCAGCCTGGAAGATCCATCCGGCAACTATTGAAATCGATTCCGGGAAAATTGACATTCAACATCTAAAGATAGATCATGATGACCAGTTCGTCCGGATCAACGGAGTAATATCCAGTCAACCGGAAGATAACCTCAAAATTGATCTGAATAAAGTCGACCTGGAATATGTTTTCACCACACTGGATATCCCTGCACTTGAATTTGGAGGACTGGCCTCCGGAAATGTCAACGTCCGGGATCTACTCAAAACCCGAAAACTGTCGACCACCTTGGATGTAAAGGATTTTTCATTCAATAGTACCCCATTCGGCGATCTTCAACTGTCGGGCGCCTGGGACGAAGAAGCTCAAGGTATATTGATGAAAGGCGATCTCTATAAAAATGACTCGACAAAAGTGGGGGTCGACGGGATCATCTACCCCGTAAAAGAAGAACTCTCCATCGTTTTTGACGCCCTGAATGCAAATGCTTCATTCCTTCGGAAATATACGAAAAATATAGCCAGTAATGTCTCCGGGAGGCTTACCGGAAAACTACGGCTGTTCGGGAATCTGAATAAACCTACTGTTGAAGGAGATGTATATGTTAAAAACGGAGGGTTCGGCATTGATTTTCTGAATACTTATTACACTTTCACAGACACGGTACGATGCCAACCGGATTTGATTACCGTCAAAGATATATATTTTGTGGATAAGAATGGAGAGAGAGCCTTGGCAAACGGATATGTCAGACACAACTTATTCGACGATTTTCAATATTCCGCAGAACTGAAATTCGATAATTTCCTGGTATTCAATGCTACTGAGAGTCAAAATCCGAATATTTACGGGACAATCTTTGCCTCCGGAATCGCCGGCCTCTGGGGAACTGAAGACATAGTAAACATCAATGTCAGAATGAAAAATGACAGAAACACCAAATTATCGCTTAATTTCATGGAGGAACGTGATGCTTCCAATTACGATTTCATCCAATTCATAGACAGCAAACCGGATACCACCTCTCTTGTTGAAAAATATTTCGAACTGGTCACCGACAAGCCGATCTATATGAAATCGCTTTCCGGAACCGACGTCCGGTTCAACATGACGCTGGATGCTAATCCCGATGCAACCGTGGAAATTATTATGGATCCGGTTACGGGAGACCGGATCAGGACAAATGGAACTGCAAACAATCTTCAGGTTGAATACGGGACGCGTACTCCTCTGAAAATGAAAGGAAAATATACCATTGAACAGGGAAAATACAATTTCAGTTTTCAACAGATGTTTTTCAGGGATTTCAATATCAAAGAAGGAAGTTCTGTTTCTTTTCCCGGCGATCCGTATGCCGCAGTCTTCGATGTGAACGCAGTTTATTCAATTGTAGCAAATTTAGGAGATCTCAATCCCGAATTGATCCAATATGCAGGCAGAAGTAGCGTCATGACCAACTGTGTATTAAGTATCACGGGGCCGATGGCTCATTCAAACATTAAATTCAATCTGGAAGTTCCCGAATCGGAATATATCGACCGCCAAATCAAAAATTATATCAATACGGAAGATATGATGAACAGGCAGATCGTTTACCTGTTAATATTAAATCGCTTCTTCACTCCGGCAGAGAGGGGAAACCCGAACAGCTCCCGTACCAATAATGACCTTTCGGCCCTGGCTTCAACAACTTTATCGTCCTCGTTATCCAGCATCGTCAGCTCTTTCACTGATAATGTACAGGTAGGAACCCGGATCCGCACAGAAGACAGCGAAACTATGACAGGAACAGAAGTTGAATTGATCCTTTCCAGTCAACTACTGAACAACAGACTGATACTCAACGGAAATTTAGGATACCGGAATCAATCCCATATGAATGAAGGGCTGACTCCTATTGTCGGTGATTTTGATCTGGAATACAAACTTACTCCCGGAGGCGGAGTCCGCTTAAAAGCCTATAACCACTACAACTACCGCTACTATTACATGGATTCCCGTTCTAAGACCACACAGGGAATTGGTATTATTTTTCGCAAAGACTTCGAACGAGTCAATGAATTACTCGGTAAAAAACGAATCGACATCCCAATCCTTGCCGACAGCATTAAATAGTTTTACGTATAACGTATAACCTCACTTGTATTTATTGTGGCTTACAATATCGTCCTGTTTTTTCCTTTTTTTCTCTCTCAGCGATTGAGTGGAATAACCTATAACAATATCCAGAAGGACTCTCCGGTTTGAGGGGATCTTTAATAAACCCCGCATCTTCGGTTCATCAAACCATCCAAGGATACAGGAACCCAGTCCCTCATCCGCGGCAGCTAAAGTCATGTGAGCCGCAACAATTCCGATATCCACATGGGCAAAATACTTGTCTTTCACCATTGTTCCGAAACCCGACGAAAAATTGACTTTTTCTTCAACAATCACAATATGTACCGGAGCTTGCCTGGTAAAATGGTTCAAACCTAATATTTTGGTAGCAGTAGCATCCGCTACTTTATTTTTCAATTCCGGATCATCCACCACAATAAAATGCCATGGCTGCGCATTACATGCCGATGGCGCTAAACGCCCCGCTTCAATGATGCGCATCAATTTTTCTTGCTCTACGGGTCGTGATGCGTCAAAAGCCCGGTCACTCTGACGACTCTGAACTAATTCAAGGAAGTTACTCATATTAAGTTGTAAGTTATAACTCTATTGGTACCGATACAATTTACTCAAATATTTACCGATAATATCAAATTCAAGATTGACGACCGTTCCTTTTTTGATTTGATGAAAATTGGTGAATTCGTACGTATAAGGAATGATCGCAACCTGGAAGCTGTTATCTTTCGAATTACAAACGGTAAGACTGACTCCGTTAACACACACGGAACCTTTCTCTACGGTCATATAACCTTGTCCGGCCATTTCTTTATCGAATTCATATTCAAAAGTAAAGTAACGGCTCCCGTCGGCCTCTTCAACTGCCGTACAAACCGCAGTCTGATCGACATGCCCCTGAACGATATGCCCGTCCAGCCTTCCGTTGATCAGCATACTGCGTTCCAGATTCACTTTATCACCCACTTTCAAAGTTCCAAGATTGGATCGTTCCAAAGTTTCCCTGATTGCAGTAACGGTATAGGTATCCTCCGTTTTTTCCACCACCGTAAGGCAAACCCCATTGTGAGCCACACTCTGATCAATTTTCAACTCGTTCACGAAAGAACATTTCATAGCCAGATGCAGATTACTTTGATCTGCTTCCAAACCTACTATTGTAGCGGCTTCTTCTATTATTCCTGAAAACATAATTTACAAGATTCATGTTAGTTTAAGAGTTCAAAGTTAAACATTTGAATTGGAAATTAAAAATTCTCAATTCTGAAAATCGGGACGAACGTTGTAAACGGGTAGTATGGTAGTCGGAAGTTGTGCTTTAGCGATCAGGTCGAAACAGATTCAACCAATCTGATACCGTAGAATACAAATTTATTTCCTTATCCGTACATGTCTTTATCCATTGAAACAAATAATGTATTTTTCTTTTTCATTCTTTAAATTTTAGAATCATTATTATTGGATTGTCATCTTCGTTTAAGTTTTCAGTAATCTTCTTCAGCTTGCCTTTTAGCTTGCCTTTTTCGTAATCCTGTTTTAAGCGAAAGGCTTGCATTTGTCTATATACATAATCCCTTCTCGTAAATATCATACTTTACCTGTTCCGTCAAATATGAGGATAGTACCATCACTATTATTGCATATAATTATTTTATCGCTAACAAATTCAATTATTCCATTACACAAAAATTCATTATTTGTTTCCAATGAAATGTAATTAACTTCAGCTATATCTTGTAATGTGATTTTTTTTTCAGGATACTTTTTATCAATATCAAAACATAAAATATCAGGTACTGTTTTTTCATTCTCACTCACTTTCAGCTTCTCATTTTCTGTTTCTTTATTTCCGGATGATAAGTTTTTATTTTTGCTACAACTTCCGGTTAAGAAAAATACTGTTATAAA
>JAIRZF010000041.1 GCA_031267385.1 Dysgonamonadaceae bacterium
CCGCTATTGCCGCTACGATGTTTCTTGGAGGATGGATGCCTCTTCATATTCCGGGATGGGATGGTTTTAATAATGTTATGGATTTTATTCCACCATTTGTCTGGTTTTTCGGAAAAACATTTTTCTGCGTATTTCTTGCATTGTGGGTTCGCTGGTCATTTCCGCGTTTGCGTATAGACCAATTATTGAATCTGGAATGGAAAATACTAATGCCGCTGGCATTGATCAATATATTATTAATGGCTGTTTGCGTAATACTATGAAGCTGATAAACTATATAAAGAACATATTCATCGGGATTTTCCGTTTGATGCAGGGGATGTACATCACCATGTTGAACTTTATACGTCCGAAAGTGACGGAACAATATCCTGAAAATCGCGGAAAGGTATTTCCTCATGAGCGTATGCGCGGGCGACTGGTTATGCCTCACAATGAGAACAATCAGCACAAATGTACCGGTTGCGGAATCTGTGCTGCCAATTGCCCCAACGGAACAATCCGGGTCATCCCTAAAAAAGAAATCGACGAGGAAACCGGCAAAGAGAAAAGAGCTCTTGATGAGTACCTCTACGATCTGGGCAGTTGTACATTCTGTGCACTTTGTACAATGACTTGTCCCCAGGATGCCATCGAATGGTCAACTCATTTTGAACATGCAATGTTTACCCGTTCCAAACTGGTTGAACATTTGAATAGAGAAGGATCTTCATTGATCAAAAAAGAGAAAGTTGTAAAAGAAGAAAATCAATAAATATTATGGCTAATCTGATTATTTTTATTTGCCTGGCCTTATTCATTGTAATCATGTCGGTGATGGCAGTGACTTCCAAAAAGATATTGCGTGCCGTAACCTATCTTCTTTTTGTACTGATAGGTACAGCCGGCTTATATCTTTTGTTGAATTATCATTTCCTTGCGGCCGTACAGATTTCGGTTTATGCGGGTGGTATTGTAGTGTTGTTCATTTTCGCCGTTTTCCTGACAAGCAATAAGGGCGACATGATTGATAATCACAATAAAAAACGAATTCTCTATGGTATAATCGCAGCGGTTGCCGGTGTGGCTTTGACCGGATTTGTCCTGTTGAAACACGAATTTCTAAATTATCTTGATAATCCGACGATTGCCGGAGACGGGGAAATTAATATGAAAATGATTGGACAGGCGCTGATGGGGACGGAAAAATATCAATATTTACTGCCTTTTGAAATATTGAGCGTTTTGTTACTGGCCTGTATTATCGGGGGTATTTTGATTGCACGTAAAAGATAGGATATTATGATAAAAATGGAATATTATCTGATCGTCAGCACGCTGATGTTTTTCATCGGGATCTACGGATTCGTTGTGAGAAAGAATATGTTGGCTATCCTGATTTCACTTGAATTGGTTTTAAATGCCGTTGAGATCAATTTTGCCGTTTTCAACCGGTATTTATTTCCCGGAAGCATGGAAGGAATGTTCTTTACCCTGTTCGGTATCGCCATCACTGCGGCCGAAACGGCAATCGCAATCGCTATCATCATCAATGTTTACCGGAATATCGGAAGCATCAATGTCAGGAAAATTAATAAAATGAAAGGATAAAAGTATGGAATATAGCTTATTAATATTAGTCACACCTTTTGTCCTTTTTCTTTTACTGGGATTGACGGGGCACAAAATGAAGCATCACGTAGCAGGGTTTATCGGTACGTTGGGGATGGGATTGGCCGCTGTGCTTTCCTATGTTGTGGCTTTCCAATATTTCTTCGTGATCGGCAAAACAGGCGGGATATTCAAAGAGCTCATTCCGATGTCGTTCGAATGGCTTCGTTTCACAGATAAGTTACACATTGAATTAGGCATCTTGCTCGATCCTATCTCCGTCATGATGCTGGTTGTGATCACGACGGTTTCTTTAATGGTTCATCTTTATAGCTTGGGCTATATGCACGGAGAAAAAGGATTCCAACGTTATTATGCATTTCTTTCATTGTTCAGTTTTTCAATGTTGGGATTGGTTGTAGCAACCAATATTTTCCAAATGTATATTTTCTGGGAGTTGGTAGGCGTTTCTTCTTATTCTCTCATTGGATTTTATTATCAGAAACCATCTGCCGTTGCGGCTTCCAAGAAAGCATTTATTGTTACACGCTTTGCCGATTTGGGATTCCTGGTCGGAATTTTGATCCTTTCTTTTTATACGGGAACTTTCGACTTCGGAGCGTTGACGGCAAACAATGCCGAATTGGCTGTGACGTCGATGCAGGGGCTCTCTTTCATGGGATTGTCGATCGGGGCATGGGCTATGGCTTTGATTTTTATGGGAGGCGCCGGAAAATCGGCCATGTTCCCGCTGCATATCTGGTTGCCGGATGCGATGGAAGGTCCTACTCCGGTTTCCGCCCTGATCCACGCTGCAACGATGGTCGTTGCCGGGGTCTTTTTAGTTGCCCGTTTATTTCCCGTATATCTGTTTGCCGCTCCCGAAGTATTGACTTTAATCGCTTATATCGGCACATTCACCGCACTTTTTGCGGCGATTATAGCGGTTACACAAACGGATATCAAGCGGGTACTGGCTTTTTCCACTATTTCCCAGATAGCTTATATGATGGTATCTTTGGGCGTTTCAGGCTACGGCGGGCACGATGGAGTCGGATATATGGCTTCTATGTTCCACTTGTTTACCCACGCATTCTTCAAAGCCCTCCTTTTCCTCGGCGCCGGTTCGGTCATCCATGCCGTCCACAGTAACGAGATGAAGGACATGGGACGTTTACACAAGTATATGCCTGTTTCAAGCATTACATTCTTTATCGCCTGTTTGGCTATTGCCGGTATTCCTCCATTTTCGGGATTCTTCAGTAAAGATGAAATTCTGGCAGCGGCTTTACATCATGATAAACTGATTTTCTTTGTCATGCTGTTCGTGGCGGGACTTACCGCATTTTACATGTTCCGTTTATATTTTAATATTTTCTGGGGAAAGGAAAAAGAATACGACAATCATCATAAACCGCACGAATCTCCGGCGCTAATGACCGTTCCGTTAATTATTCTGGCAATATTCTCTGTTTTCACGGGATTGATTCCTTTCCCGGAATTTATTACTGCCGACAGGATGTCGTTTGCTGCCCATATTGAGTGGGGAACCGTCGCTATTCCAAGTATTGTTGTAGCTCTCACCGGTATTGTCATTGCCTTTGTCCTGTATGCTAAAGGTAGTGAAAAACCGGCTCAGATAGCCAAATCCCTCGGCGGATTCTATGCAGCCACGGTAAACAAGTTTTATCTGGATGAAGTTTGGATGTTTATCACTAAAAGTGTGATTTTCAAATTGATATCCGAACCCATAAAATGGTTTGACCGCCACGTCATTGATGGCGCCATGAACGGCCTGGCCTGGACTACTCAGAAAGTATCGGATTCCATCAAAGGCTTGCAATCCGGTCAGGTACAGTTGTACGTTTGGGCGTATGTGGTTGGTTCGTTGGTGATTGCAGCTTTAGTGCTGTTTTTTTAGAGTTGTAAGTTGTAAGTTATAAGTTATAAGTTGGCTTACGCACAACAACTTAAAACTCAAAACTTAAAACTTAAAACTCAGAGCTTAAAACTTAAAACTCAGAACTTAAAACTTAAAACTCAGAACTTAAAACTTAAAACGTAGAACGTAAAACGTAAAACATATATGAGTATATTATCATTTTTTGTCCTCGTTCCTGTTTTGATGATCTTATTCTTGTTTATTTGCAGGAATATGCAACAGATCCGCACGGTAATGATTACCGGGGCTTCAGCATTGATGGTACTGGCCATCACATTGACTGTCATGTTTATTCAGGAACGCGCCGCAGGTGCGGATGCCGAGATGCTGTTTACTGCAAGCACGGTCTGGTATCCTTCACTAAATATTGCTTATGCAGTCGGTGTCGATGGCATTTCTGTGGCAATGATCGCTTTGTCGGCAATTATCGTATTTACAGGAGTATTTTCTTCCTGGAATATGAATATGGCCAGGGAATATTTTCTGTGGTATTGTTTATTGTCGGTCGGAGTATTCGGATTTTTCATCTCCGTCGATCTGTTTACCATGTTTATGTTCTACGAAGTCGCCCTGATACCCATGTACCTGTTGATCGGGCTTTGGGGAACCGGACGAAAAGAATATTCGGCAATGAAATTAACCCTGATGTTGATGGGAGGTTCGGCATTCTTATTGATAGGAATTTTAGGGATCTACTATGGATCAGGGCATACCAGTATGAATTTGTTGGAAATTGCCAATAACTTAGCCATTCCGATTGAAATTCAACGTTGGGTTTTTCCGGCGACTTTTTTAGGTTTTGGCGTTTTGGGAGCTTTATTCCCGTTCCATACCTGGTCTCCTGACGGTCACGCATCGGCTCCTACTGCCGTTTCGATGCTTCACGCAGGCGTATTAATGAAACTCGGAGGTTACGGATGTTTTCGTGTTGCGATGTATTTGATGCCGGAAGCAGCTCAGGAACTGGGTTGGATCTTCCTTATTCTCACGGGGATCAGTGTCGTTTACGGAGCATTCAGCGCTGTTGTGCAGACCGACCTGAAATATATCAACGCTTATTCTTCGGTCAGCCATTGCGGATTGGTACTCTTTGCCATTTTAATGATGAATCAAACTGCGATGACAGGAGCCATCATGCAAATGCTTTCTCACGGATTGATGACCGCCCTGTTCTTTGCCCTGATCGGATTGATCTATGGACGAACACATACCCGCGACATTCGTGAAATGGGAGGTTTGATGAAAATTATGCCGTTTGCTTCCGTGTGTTACGTGATTGCCGGTTTGGCGTCATTGGGACTTCCCGGATTTAGCGGGTTTGTAGCGGAAATGACCATTTTTGTAGGTTCATTCCAACATTCCGATACATTCCACCGCGTGTTGACAATAGCAGCTTGTTGTTCAATTGTAATTACGGCTGTCTATATTTTGCGTACGGTTGGTAAAATATTGTACGGGCCTGTTCAGGATTCTCATCATTTGGAGCTACCTGATGCGGCCTGGTATGAAAAAATCTCTACTCTCGGATTGATCATTGCAATTGCCGCTATAGGTCTGTATCCACTGGGTATTTCAGAATTGATCAGTAACAGTTTAACTCCAATTATCGGAAAATTTGCGATTATTTAAATAATAATTAAAATAATGATGGGTGTATCAAGTAATTATTGAATTATCCCTTTAATTTATAAAAACAATGGATTTCAGTAACTTTTTATTATTGCAACAGGAAATAAGTCTGATGGCGGTATTTGTCATCCTGTTTATTTACGACGTTTTCTGTTCGGATAAGGGAAAACAATGGTTTCAACTTGTAGCCTGCATCCTGTTTGCTTTACATACAGCTGTCGGTTTCTTACCTTTTCCTACGGGAGAAGCATTTGGTGGCATGTTTGTCGGTTCAAATATCACCATCATCATGAAGAATATCCTGAATATCGGCACGTTTTTGATATTCCTCCAGGCAAATAACTGGCTGAAATCACAAGAAACAGCTCATAAGAGAGGTGAATTTTTTATCATAACCCTGGTTACACTGTTGGGGATGTACCTCATGGTATCTGCGGGGAACTTCATGATGCTGTACATTGGCATGGAAACGGCCTCTCTTCCCATGGCTTGTTTGGCTACATTCAATAAATACAAAGAAAGATCGGCT
Source organism: Dysgonamonadaceae bacterium (assembly GCA_031267385.1). GTDB lineage: Bacteria > Bacteroidota > Bacteroidia > Bacteroidales > Azobacteroidaceae > BNXB01. The sequence continues at coordinate 5,691 of JAIRZF010000041.1, forward strand.
GAGGCCGGAGCCAAATACATCCTTGTCTCTGCACTTTCTTCCGGAGTGATGTTGTTTGGGTTGTCTTTTCTTTACGGATGTATGGGAACGATGTACTTTTCCGACATGTCGATTCAGATGGTTTCCGAACCGTTGGTTATTCTGGGATTTGTGTTCTTTTTCTCAGGACTTGCATTCAAACTGTCCTTGGTTCCTTTCCATTTGTGGACTGCCGATGTTTACGAAGGTTCTCCAACCGCAGTGACGGCCTATCTTTCCGTGGCCTCCAAAGGCGCCGCCGCTTTTGCGTTGATGTTTACTCTATATAAAGTATTCGGAACTATTGAAGCCATCTGGAATCCTCTTTTGTGGGGATCGGCAGTGATAACGATCACTGTTGGTAACTTATTTGCAATACGTCAGAAAGACATCAAACGATTTTTCGCATTTTCTTCCATATCGCAAGCCGGATATATCCTGCTGGGAATTATTGCCGGCACAAGCCAGGGAATGACTGCTACGGTCTACTACGTACTCGTATATGTATTCTCTAATCTGGCGGCTTTCGGCGTTATCTCCGCCGTAGAAAACCAAACGAACGGAAATACCCTGATTTCGGCTTTTAACGGATTATATAAAAACAATCCCAAATTGAGCCTGGTAATGATGTTAGCCGTGTTTTCCCTTGGTGGTATCCCTCCTTTTGCCGGATTTTTCAGTAAATTTTACATCTTCATGGCTGCGGCTGAACAGGGACAATTCCTGCTTGTATTTATTGCCTTGTTGAACACGGTAATTTCTCTCTACTACTACCTTCTTATTATTAAGGCGATGTTTATCAAAGAAGGGGATGAACAATCGGTCGGGCGTTTTGTCACGGATGGTTACAATAAAACCGGTCTCGTGCTCTGTACTGCAGGTATTCTGGTAATTGGAATCATCAGTTGTATTTACGAACACATCGGAGCGCTTGGTTTCGGAATGTAGTATGCTAAAAAAACCTGTTAACCTGTTTATATACTTCGCATGTGTCTTTTTCTCTCTGATCATCTCCTGTAAAGAAGATCATGAAGATGAGCCTCCCGTCGTTGATATCAATGTAGTAATTGAAGGAGATAAAAAAATCAAGCCAACCGGCGGTAATGACAGTGAACATCAGCCTGATCAGGGGATCGACAAGTCAATGGACGGCAAAGCGGAGACGCATTACCATTCCATCTGGAACCAAAGCGCCAATTTCCCCGTTATTCTGGAATATTTTTTCAATGGTACGGAAGATATTGATTATATACTTTATCATACCCGTAACGGAAACGGTAACTTCGGCGAATTGGATGTCTATACGGCAACCGTCGGTGAACCGGAGTACAAACTTGCCGGTTCATACGATTTTAGGATGCAGAATGTTTCAAGCCGGATAGTATTTGCACAGCAACTTAAACAGGCGACTAAAATTAAATTTGCAGTCAAAAGCGGATCGGGAGGATTTGTCAGTTGCAGTGAAATGGAATTTTTCCAAAGGAATGTATCCAAAAAACTCGATGAACAATTGTTGACGGTTTTTAAAGATATTACATGCAGCGAACTGAAAGATGGTATTACAGACGAAGAAATAAAGACTTTGCCCGGATATTTTGCAAATATCGCTTTCTTGCTGAAAAACAATACATACGACGCTTGGGAGAAAGAATTCCGCCTCCGGTCATATCAACCTTACAGCATTCCGGAAGAATGGGCTGAAAAACTTATGACCAAGAAATATTCCAACCTGGATAATCCCACAGGCATCTATGTTGAAGCCGGAGATACGGTAATTGTACTGGTCGGCGACACACGAGACCAGGCGCTTTCCATCCAGTGTATCGGAGATGAACAGAACGGCAGTTATGCACAAACGGCTTCCTCCGGAGAAATCCGGTTCCTCGTACCCGGAGTGAATAAAATAGGGTTCTCCGGAAAAGGGATGCTGTTCATCATGTACAACACCAACCTGACGAATATCAATGCCAAACCGGTTAAGATCCATATCCCGGCCGGAAGCGGCTATGTGAGCGGATTTTTCGATCCGAAAATACATAAGACCAACGATAAATACAAAGAATTGATCGAAAAAGCCAGGTACAAATACTTTTGTGTACGCGGCGATAAAATCATGTTTTATTTCCATCGCGACAAGATGCGACAAGCTGTGCCTTACGATATTCTGTCGGCCATTGATCTGTGGGATAATATCGTCGGCTGGCAACAGGAGTTAATGGGGATCGAAGAGGTACACCCCGCTCAATTCAATAATCACATCTTTGCCATCTCGCCCGAAGGCAGTTACATGTGGGCGTCCGACTATCGCATTGGTTTTGCATATACATATCTCAACAATATCCTGTTATACAACAATGTAATGGATGCTAAAGATAATGCCTGGGGGCCTGCGCATGAAATAGGGCATATCCATCAGGAAGCTATTAACTGGCCAGGCTCATCGGAATCGTCCAACAATCTCTTTTCGAATTATATCCTCTATAAATTAGGTAAGTACTGTTCCCGCGGGAGCGAACTCAGCGCATTAGCCGTTGCCCGCTGTATCAATAACGAAGGCTGGTGGAATATGGGTGGTGTCACCCACCAGAATGAAGATACGGAGTTACACGTGCGCATGAATTGGCAATTATGGAATTATTATCATCGTTGCGGCTATAAATCCGACTTCTGGCAAACTTTATTCAAACTTCTCCGTGACGATCGTATCGTTGAGTCCGATCCGGGAGCCGGGCAACTGAAATTCGCCGAACTTGCCAGCCGGGCAGCCAATGAAAACCTAACGGAATTTTTCGAACGATGGGGATTCTTCGAACCGGTCGATGCGGCAATAGAGCAATATGGTACGTGGAATTATATGGTGACTGAAGCTATGATCCGGGAAACCAAAAGTTACATGGCTAAATATCCGGCTCCCAAACATGCTTTTTATTATCTGGAAGATCGTAAAAACGGCGATGT